>CAYMJJ010000025.1:0-29964 GCA_964390445.1 uncultured Anderseniella sp. | reverse complement strand
CTCCCTGTGAAGGCAATGACATGGGCATCAGCTTTCACGTCGACAACTGCTGGGTTTCACATGGGAGTCAGAATCTGTTGGGTTGAGTGGGATGCCATGGGGTCTGGTGGAGCAACTAAGGGAATTACCGATCACGTCGGCAGGTTGCCCCTGTTCTTTAGGTCCGGTGGGCATTTGTCGCCTTTGGGTAGTATTTGAATGGATCGGCTTGGCCACCGGAACCGCGCCGTTCGATCATGCCGCTTTCTGACAACATGCGGCACTCCTGGTTGACGCGCTGCTGGTAGCCATTCTTGCCGAATATAGCCTCGGCCAATTCCGCCTCTGTTCGTCCCGGTCCCTTGTCAATCAAGAACCGGACAACCTCATGGATTGTGGTCATGGCTCCTCCCTATGCTTACCCCTAAGCATATAGGAAGTCAGGGCCGGATTCGATAGGCCGTCAAGGGGTAGAAAATTCAAACTGAGACCCTAGCATTGGGTTGGATGGGTCGGAATGAAGTCTGGTGGAGCGTCTAACTGTATTGGATCTTATTGAATACCTACTTCTGAGTATCGGGCGAAAGCGTCCGTCCCATTCCAATTTTCCGGCATCTTAAATCGCAGCTTTCTTGCATCGATGTTCTGATCTTCGGACTTAGTGATGACACCAAGGCAATATTTCTCTATGAGAAATTTCCTAATATCATCTGTAGTGGTCAATTCAAGATCAAGAAACATTTCTCTTAACGTCACAACTGGTATCGAATGATCCTTGACCAAATGGACTGCTTCTCCACTTTCGATTGCTACTCTAGCATTCTGAGAAACAAACTCCATGCTTAGTAATGCTTTGCGATGTTTCACAGGGTGAGGTTTGTTGAACCAATGAGGTTTCAAATTGCGATTTAGAAATGGCCCCCGTTTATGGTAGGCATACCAATTGTCTATGAATGTTCGAAATGGGGTGCAAGGTGATTTGTATTTTCGATAAACTAAAAGATATTCGAGGTTGGCCAGCTCACATTGCGCAAGATAGGCGGCTTTCTTCTCCCCGGTGAGACGACAATTTACCGCGCAATCAATCAAATCAAAATCCTTTCATTAATGTCCAAAAATATAATACCGATTTCTGTCAAGCAAAAATCCTACAACAGAAAATCGCCAAACTTCGTGCTATCTTGGCTATTATTTCCCCCATCTCTCAAAACTATTTACGATGTACTACTTCGCCGGGCTTGGTTCCCGTTAGATGAGCTGACCTGCCATCAAAGGATATTTTTAGCCAATCACAAGGTAATGTCGGGCCGCCCATCATCGCCTCTACAACGCAACAATCTTTCCAGAATTGTAGTCCGTCGCGCGCACCGAGCGGTTGGAAACCCAATCTTTCCCAGTGCTCGACAAGAACTTCAATATCGATAGAGTTCATTGCGCCGTTTCGCAGCAAATGATCATCATGCCATACGCAACTGCCCAAGAGGTCGCTATGGTCTTCGATGCATTGCGCCCAGCCACCGGGGTACTTTTCTCGAATTTTGGCTATAGGAACAATAAAATCTATAAACTCGAGGGCTATTGCCATAAATCACTTCTCCAAAGCCCAAATCAACTGTGGTTCAAATCGCAGCATCTGATTTATTACTTGATTGATAATCTACCATACAAATTTTATCGGAAAAAGTGAAATTGATGATTGAGAAGCAACGCGCCTGAAAGCGAACTTCTGAACCTTTGTGACCATGGCTGGGTTTCATATGGGAGTCAGAACCTGTTGGGTTGAGTGAGATGCGATGGGGTCTGGGGGAGCGTTTAAGCCCAGTAGCTTCAATCGCTTATGGATCCAGATGGAGTCATGTGGGGTCGAGCGCAGACGTCACTGGCCTAATTGAAAATCCGCGTGTCGCTGGTTCGATTCCGGCCCTGGGCACCACTTCCTTCAAATTTTTCAGTCACTTAGCGGCAAGCGTCAAATTTTGATGCTGTTTTCGCGTTGTTACACCCTGTTACAGTTGACTGAAACTACGGTTTTGATCTGTCAAATCGGTTGGCCAAAGGCCTATTCCAGCAGCTCACATACCCGCATCAACGATAAGGCCGTGGTGCTCAGCGAGCTTGCTGAATGCTGTTGGAACGCGATTGAAGAAATTGGAAGGAGCGGGCGATGATCATAAATGAGCGCAGGGACAACAGGGCTGCGATGATTGCCCTTTACAATGAACTGCAAGCCATGACGCTACAGGTTCGTGAATTACGTCAGCGGCGCAGTTTGCGGGCTGTGGAGCGGGCTGAACAGCAGCTGTTAGCGGCCAAGCTTAAAGCAGCTGCGCTCGCCCACCGCCCTGTGCTTGCTCCACCCGCACCGCCTATCCGTTAGCTTACACGCGTTTTAAGGATCCTGCAGCGGTCAAACTGCACATAGGCGAGCTTGGGTAGCTGGGTTGGGGTTCGGGCGCTGTGTGAAGCGCAATTTTTGCACGTTTTTTCCACGCTTGCTTCGGGCTGGCTGGGTTGGCTTTCCTTTGACCAATCAGAGGTCGCGTTCAAATTCTCAATGAGACGGCTGTACTCATTCCGGATTACCCAAGGGTCGCACCTTGGCCCGTCCGGTATCGGGCTGGCGGCATTGTGGGCGCTGGAGTAATTGCCCACGGCAGACGGGCGGCCAGCCGGGAAAGCCTTTACCCGGTGGCAGGAAATGCAAAAGCCCCGCGTACAAAACAGGACACCCCGTCACAATGAATGTGACGAGTTGGGTTCAATTCCCCGCCCAGCGCCCGAAACCGGCACAAAATTTGTGACGCAAGGGGCCGAAACGTGAATTTCCGCGTCACAAAAACCCGGACATATCTACATCTAGCCATAGGCAGTCAGAGCATGGAAACAGGCGCAGAACTCAGGGCGAACTCAGGGCGGCACGGATCGAAGCCGGTCTAGGGCAAAGGGAACTAGCCCGGCGCGCTGAGCGTTCACACAGGACGGTTCAATACTGGGAAGGCAGGCCAAAGGCTGGACCCTACTACTGCCTATGGGGTGAAAGCCATTCTCAGGGCCTTGGGTAGGGCAAATGGCGAACTTGCGGACAATAACGCGCGCGGTTAGGGGTCTTATCCCTCATTCGCAATCCTGGAATTCAGATGCTATGCAGACCTCGGCACGCCGTCTGCCTTCGGCCACCTGCATCGGTGTCATCTCGCGTTCCACCATCGCGATGACACCTCTATAGTTGTGGTCCGGTTGGTTGTAGCGCGCCACCTCATAGTAAATGAGCGCCTTGACATTGTCCTTTGGCACGCCGTGTCCGTCGAAATGCATGCGTGCCAATCGGTCGAAGGCCAAGCCGCTACTCTGCCGGGCCGCCAGACGGAACCATCGGAGGGCCTCGGCATAGTCCTTCTGGATACCCTTTACTTCAAAATTCTCGTCATCGATATACTTGTTGTCATAATAGATGTTTCCCAAGTGGAACTGACCTTCCATGTCACCCGCTTCTGCGGCGAGCCTGAACCATTTCTCCGCTTCGACAAAGTTGATAAACTCGAGAGCAAAGTAGCTGGTGTCCACCCCAAGACCGGTTCTCAACATGACGCCGAGTTGCACTTGCGATCTGACCACTCCCTGCTCTGCGGCCGACCTGAACCACCTGACGGCTTCTTTGAAGTCTCGATCGTCGCCGGCCATGCTCATGACGCCCATACTGTGCTGCGCAGGCCCATAGCCTTGCTCGGCGGCCATTTGGAACCACCGTGTACCTTCGGCACGGCTGCGCTTAACTCCCCGGCCCCTGACATACAGTATGCCGATCATGTGTTGCGCTTCCGCGTTGCCGCCTTCGGCGAGGGGCATCAACTCTCGCAACGCGGTGTCGTGGTCACGCGCCTTGAACGCGGCTCGTCCTGCTTCAAGGTTCTGGGCGGGTGCGATGGTCGGCCAGAGCATGACAAGGATCAGGATGCTGCGAAGGACTACCGCCAAGATTTGGCCTTTCTCCAAAACGTTTCCACCATGAGCGTTTCGCGGCCTTCCGCAGCACGTCAACATCCGACATTCCCCAAGTGGGTTGCCGTCTGACACCAAATTGCCTGAATCTGCCCGCTGGGCAAGCATTTTTCGCCCCTAGAGGCGTCTACGGTCGCGCAAGCTCTTGGAACTGGGCGGATCCGGCGGTGAAGCCACCGCGTTCTTGCCCAGCGGTGGTGTTTTTCAGCGCAGCGGGCAGACCTGTCCTGCCGCTTTCGTTCAGTTTGGGCGTGGATCGCGGTCACGCGCATGACGGTGGCGCTCGAAGACGGCGGATGGCGGCGAGGATGGCGCGCACCATCGCACCGGTGACGGCGACTTCCGCAAGTTGAAACGTGATGGCGCGGGCTTGACGGACGACGCAGGCGCCGATCTTGATCAGCTTCAGTTGCAGGCTGGTCAGTGACCAATCGGCCATGGCCTCGGGCAGCTCGATGCGGCGCAGGAAGGTTGCCAGGTTGTAGGCCAGCGCGTGGAGTTGCAGCCGCACCTCGTTGTCGCGGAACTTCCGGCATGACAGCCGCGTCCAGCGAAAGGCATACTTGCCTTCCTTGATGTGCTGCTCGGCGGTGCCGCGCTGGTTGTAGATCCGCACCACCCAGTCGGGCGGGCTGCTGAATACTGCTAAATTAAATCGGTCGACCTTTTCGCTAATCGACCAAACACTGTTGTCCTAGGCATCATGCAAAGGAGCAACACGATGAAAACTCTTGAGAAACTGAAGCTGGTGGCGCTGCCGGAGAAGGCGTCGCTGCCGCCTGCACAGCTGCGCAGGCACAAGTTCCTGACCAAGCTTGACGAGCAGATTGCCATGTTCAAAGCAGAACAGGCAGGCCAGCCGTATCAACGGCGCAAGCGCGTGTGGGTTACAGACCAGGACGGCAACAGGCGCAAGATTGAGCGCGATGCCAACATTCGCAAGTGGTGGTGGGTTGATGCAGCTGGGGCGTGTTACCTGCAGCTTCGTTACGGTGCTTCCGTGATTGAGCTTGAGAAAAACAAGCCAGCAATCCTTGTTGGAGAGCAGGGCAAGCTGCCAGAGGTCATGAAGACAGTGCGCGAGGCTGCTGCGGCTGGCGAGTTGGATGAACTGCTGACGTTTGCCGCCAACGCCCGCAAAAAGCCGCTGCGCAAGCGTGCATAATTCAAGCGCCTATTTGGGTGATGAAATGCTAGGCAATCTGGACGTAACATCTGGGTTGCCTAGCAGCTTGAGTGCGGATTGGCTTGTTACAGTATTGTTACGGTGTCAAAATTATCCATTTTTTCTTATTTGAAAACAGTAGTTTACAGCTGCGTGTAGCGCATTGAAAATCCGCGTGTCGCTGGTTCGATTCCGGCCCTGGGCACCATTCTTTTCAATAGCTGAGATGAAACCGTTTAGCGACTTGGTCGCTCCTTAGTCTCTTTTTTGAAATCTCGCAAAGGCCTCTGTCACAAGAGTGTCCAGGTGGTCGCCTCCACGGGCGATGTAGCTTTCCAGCGCAGAATGCGTGCGTTGTTCCCAGAACGAGTCGATGTGGGCCTTCACTTCGCGCCGCGCCTCGTCTTCGGGATACGTCCTGAAGCAGGCGGCAACCTGGTTGGCCATACGCACCAGTTCACGGTTGTTCATCGGTTCGGGGGGTCCTTGTTGAGCGTTGTTCAGCCGATGTCTGGCGGGCGGGGCCATGCGAAATCAAATTGCCAGTTGCAATGCGCCGATAGAGATCACCAATGACACAAGGTGCGAGAACGCGCGGTCCTGCTTGTGGCACCCAAAAAGGGAGGGCAACAGCATCGCTGCAGCGATGCGTCACCCTCCAGGGAGCTTGGGGGAGGAAACCCCTTTGCCGGACAGGCCGGCGACGCAGACCGTCCCACGCAGTGACTGCGATTTCAAATTGCGATTTGGAATAACCTCATAGACAGCGTCAATGAGGCAGCGCATCCAACCCGGCCGAAAAGTTGCGGACGGCTGCAAGGCAGGTCTTCAGCAGCGGCGGCAGAGGATCGCGGCCCAGCACCACCGCGCCGACCACGTGCTCAACCTCCGGCTCTTTTAGCGGAATGGCCTTGATACCGGTCATCGGCCCAAGGGTGGTGAAGAAGTACTCCGGCATGATGGCGGCCAGACCCGTATGGCGCACGTTGGCATAGAGGTTGACCACGGAGTTGGTTTCCACGCGCGCAACAGGCGCAGCACCCGCAGTCCGGAAAGCCTTGTCGATGATCCTGCGGTTCTGCATGTTCGGTGACAGCAGGCAAAGCGAATGGTTGGCCGCCTCCGCCCAGCCCAGTTCGTCATTGCCGGCAATCGGGTCGGCATCGTTGACGAACAGGCAATAGCGCTCGGTATAGAGCGGTTCGGTGATGGTCCCGGTCACCGGTTCGTTGTCAATGTAGGTCAGTCCGATGTCGATGGTGAATTCTTCCAGGGCACCAAGGATCTCCGAAGACGTGAGCGACGTGACCGAAAAATCAATCTTCGGGTACTGCCGGGCAATGAACCCGGTCAGTTGCGCCGTGATCGGCAAGGCCGACGGAATGACACCCAGCGAAATGCGGCCTTCGATCTCGTTGGCCCCGGACTTGATCTGGCTGACTTCCTGCTTCAGGGCCGTCCAGCCATCGAGAATCTCGTAGGCCCACTTGAGGATGCGCTCGCCGTCAGGTGTCAGACCCATGAACCGCTGACCACGCTCCACAAGCGGAATTCCCAGTTCCTGCTCAAGTTGCTGGATACGGCTGGACAGGGTGGGCTGGGTGACGTTGCAGGCATCCGCCGCCTTCGTGAAATGGCGTTCGCGGGCAAGCGCGACCAGGTATTGGAGTTGGCGAATATCCATGATGACGACGCAGCCCTGCGAACTCATGCATTTACATGCAAATACTCCGGATCAACTAGCGCGTAGACCACGTCTGGACGAAAAAATCAAACGATCAGATGCGGCCCGGTTGCCCTGTTTGCACCATACCGATTTCGAGGAACCAAATGGCAGGTGTTGTGGGCTCAGTCCACCTGGTGCAGACGCGCGTCACACCAGTCAAGAATGACGTCTGCATCAGCCGGCAACGCGGTACCAAGCCCACCATGGTATTCGTTCCAGGCGGGAAGGTAGTCCTCGCGCACGGCCACCAGCACGCAGATCTGGCGGTGCAGGCAGGTTTCCAGGATTTCGCGAAGACCTGCGCCTTCTGCCTCGGCCCGGCCGAACCGGTTCAGCATCATGAAATCGGCATCGCCTGGAAGCGAGGCCAGAATTCTCACCGATGCCTCGGCAATAGAGCTGTAGTCAAGCCGGCAGCCCCGCGCCTGCGGCCCCCGGTTCTCCAGCAATGGCAACGACCAGTCGCCTGACAGGCTCTGCAGTCTCGACCCCTCGATGTCGCAGCCGGGTTCCGGCCCGATCTTCTGGATCACCCCCGCAAGCCTTGCCCCGCGCTGCTTCAGCCCGGCGGCGACGTCGGCCAGCACGGTATCAACCTTGCAGCCGCGCTGAAACACGATGCCGCCGAGCAACGGCAGGTCTGCCGTGGCGGTTTCGAAATGCAGTGCGGTTTTGCTATCGACGTTCAAGACCCTTGCCCGGCCGTTGCTTAGCGTGATGCGAGCAATCGATAACGGGTTGGTCTCGCGCATGCAACCCGGCTGAACGATCAGGCTGGCTTTGAAAGTCAGTACTGCAGTTGCACTCAGGCCGGATAGCCACTGGCCAGGATGACCCGCCTGATCTCGAGGTTGAGCGCCTCGATACCGGAAATGGTGGCCCTGATGCGGTCCAGCTGGCCGGCATCAACCGCCTCCCGCTTGCCATAGCGGAGGCTCGTCTTCTGTTCGAGGATGCGCAACTGGATGGTATCGACACTGCCGAGCCTGTCATCAAAGGCATAGATGCAGTGGTTGTACTTGTTGCGCACCTTGGCCAGCCGCGTGAATGAGGCGATGATCGACAGCAGTTCGGTTCGTGTCGTGGCATCCACACCATCCAGCTTCGACAGTCGCGAGACGATATCAAGGCGCGCGCGCGTTGTGTTCAGGGTGAGGAAGATCACGGTCGCCACTTCCTTTGAAACGTTTGCGAGCCCGGCGATCAGGTGAATGAGCAGGCTTTCAGTGTTGGTCCATGACAGGTTCATCTGGCCCACCAGCAAAAGCAGTTCATCGAGCGAAGACGGGGTTGCCGCCCGGCCAGACCTTGCGCCGGCGCGCTGCCTGTCTGCGGCCCTTGTGTCAGCTGGACCGGTCATTGAGATAGATCGCAGCTGCCTCGGTGCGATTGTGCACACCGAGCTTGGAGATGATGTGATGGATATGGAGCTTGATGGTGTGCTCGGAAAGCTCCAGCCTGCTGGCGATGGTCTTGTTCTGCATACCTTCCGCCACCAGCCTCAGCACATCGGTTTCGCGCTGCGTGAGGATCGAGCACCTGGGCGCTGGCTGGCTGGCGGGCATTGCGCGCGCACCATCGAGTGGCCGAACCGTTCCGGCGTATTCCAAAGGCACATAATCTCCGCCGCTCAGCAGCAATCGCAAGGCCGAGAGCCAGATATCGAGCTTGAGATTGAACGGCAGGATGCCGCGTGCCGCGTCACAGGCAAGCAATCTGCGGACGCTCGTCAGGTCCACTTGCATTGAGGTGCAGGCAATCGCAAACGTTGCGTTCGGTACACGCATCTTGAGGCTGTCGTGAAGATTGAAGCAGGGCTCGCACATCAACTGGTGAATGAGAACCAGTTTCACGGACCGCAGATCCATGGTGTCGGCCAGCATTGCTTCCGGCGACGCCAGCCGCGCGATGCCGAAGTCACCAATTTCGTGATTGATTGCCCTCACCGTACAATCGGAGAACTCGTTCAGGGGACCGATGTAAACGAGTTCGATGGGAACGCGATGTCCCACCGGCACGGGCGTCAAAGACTCGAAGCGAACTGCACACATGATACGAACTGTCTTTTGCAGACAACCTTCTGCATTAATCTGTCATCTTGTTCTAACCCCCGTCCGTTCCTTTGCCAGTTTGGCCACCCACGCCAAGTCAACTAAACATACCCCAATAGTCCCGTAGGGTAAATCAATCGAACGATATACTCAGCCCCTGATCGGGTCATGGCCAACGATCCTGGCCTCCGGTATGGACGCCACGCGCCCAACTGACATGGCAAAGACCTTTTGTTTCAACGCACTATCTCTGCACTCAGATAAACAAGATTTTTTGCGTTTTTGAGACTGATTCAGCATTAAACACACGCCTTGCGCGAGCTAGATCGAATTGCAGGCTGTTTCTGCAACCATGACGGCAGCATCATTCGGGTGTCCCTTCACAGGGCGGCAAAATCTTGAACCGGGGTGTAGTTAGAGCAGAGTTGGATGCATGTGCGCCCAGCCAACGCGAAACTGCGCCTCGTTTCCTGACTGCCAATCAATGACGGGACATGAACTGCATCAGTTCTGGCGGCCGTTATCTCCGGCCTCGTGACTGGTGTGAAACATGCAAAACCGGCAGCAGAATACCGCCCTGCAGAAGACTGGTGGTGACGCTGCCCTCAACCGTGAGGATACGGTCATGTCCAAGAAGAACTTCCTTCCCTTCCTTTGGGATCCCAACAGCCAGGATCAGGACCAACACCAGGGTCAAGGCCAGGGCCAGGCTGAACTGCAGGCGCAGCTTCAGGCTGAACTGCAGAAGCAGTTGCAAGACCAGGGTCAGGACCAGGGCCAGGATCAAGGCCAGGGTCAGGGTCAGCATCAGGGCCAGCACCAGTCCAGTGAGAACTGGAACGGCAATGCCAATGGCAATGGCAATGCAAATGGCAACGCCAACGGCAACCTGAATGGCAATGCCAACCTGAACAAGAACATCAACTACAACAAGTCTGAGTCGAGCTCGAACAGTGACTCGTACAGCTCGTCCACATCGTCGGCCAACGTCAATGTGGACCTGACGGGTTACATGCCGACCGATGACGACTTCGCTGATGTCGACATGTCAGGTGGCCGCATCGACAAGCTGCTGATCAACCGCGACGGCGAGATCAACTACAACCCCGGTGATGATCTCTCGATCGAGGACATCCTCAACGGCTCGCTGAACGGCATGGGCAATGACAGCGCCTTTGTCATCGGCCAGCAGGCTCACCTGGAAGACAACGACGTTCTGAACAACCCGAACCTGCAGAACAACGCAGCGTTCAACCAGAACGGCGATGCCAATGGTGGCAATGCATATGCTGATGAAGGCATACAGGCCGGCGGCGGCGGTGGCGACAACGACGGCTATGCCAAGGCCAACGGCGGCGACGGCGATGATGGCGGCGATGCCTGGGGCGGCCACGCGGTAAGCGTTGCCAAGGCCATCGGTGGCGATGCCAACGGTACCGGTCTTGGCCTCGGCGGGCTTGGCCTCGGCCTCGGTGAAGGCGGCCATTCGGCACAAGGTGGCGCAGGTGGTGCCGGTGCAACCGGTACAGGTGGCACGGGCGCATCCGGAACCGGCGGAACCGGTGGTACCGGCGGGACCGGTGGCAATGGCGCAGCAGCCGCTGACAGCTCAGCTGCCGCAGATGCAGCCGCTGCTGCAGCAGCTTCAGCATTCGGTGCAACATCCGATGCAGCCGCAGCAGCAGATGCTGCAGCCGCTGCAGCCGCAGGCAATGCCGGCAACGGCGGTGCTGGCGGACTGGGCGGCACGGGCACTGGCGGCAGCGGTGCGGCCGGGACCGGCGGCGACGGCGGCAACGGTGGCGCATCCACCGGCGGTGACGCAGGCGGCATCGGCTTTGGCCACGGCATCGGCCTCGGTGCCGGCAAGGCCATCGGTGGCGACGCTGGTGCCATCTCGCTGGCCAAGGGCGGCAGCGCCTGGGGCGGTGACGGCGGCAATGGCGGTAATGGCGGCCATGCCTCTGTCGGCGATGCCGGTGCCGGCGGCGCAGGCGGCATGTGGGGCTCGAACAATGGTGACGACGGCTTCGTGAACGGCCTGTCGCAGGCCTCTGCCGATGCGATCGTCGACACCACTGCGTTCAACATGAGCAACATCCTGGGTGCCAACATCCTCGGCAACCAGGTCGACATGACAGTGGTCGGTGGAAACTTCACCTCGAAGATCACTGGCGAAGACGACACTGCATGACACCGAATGGCTCCGGCTACCGGCCGGAGCCTCCCTTTTCCGGAGCCGTACTGATTGCACCTTCATGGCATGCGGATTGTGGCTTCAACGCTGAATGCCAGGGCAGGCATGAACGGCCAATCAACCCGGAGGACGACCGGTTATGATCCTCGACCCGATTACCGAAACAATTGCCCACTTCATCGGACACTTCAATCTGCAGGCTGAACAAGCCCGGATGCGCGAGGCTTATGATCGCATCAAGGCCACTGCCGAGAAGAGGGACAACGAGGACAAGCTGCAACCGGTCGATGCCAAGGGCGACCAGGAACATGAATTTTCCGACTTCGACCCGGGCGTGCGTTTTGTCAACGAGGGCGATCCCGTAGTATTGCCACCTGTTACCAAGCTGCCCAGCCTCATGCCGCCGCTGCAGCCCGATCTTGCATCGCTTGGTCCGGCAGACCCGGCGCACCTGAAACAGCTGGCCACGGCGTTCGCTGGTGCAAGCCCTGGCCAGGGTTTCATCGTCGAGCCGCCGTCCAGCCTGGCCGCCCTCATCAAGCAGGATATCTGGCTGTCGGACCACGACTATTTCACCAATGCCGATGTGCACATCGACCCGATCGACCCGGCCGAAGCCTGGCGTCAGTTGAGCGTGCTGGCCGGCAAGGCCGGTGAACTTGAGGTGCTGGACACAAGCGCAGACCTGTCATCCGAAGATGGCGTCGCGAGCTTCATCTCGCAGTCACGCGAAGCGCTTGATGCCTTCACGACAGCCGCAGACACAGATGCCACGGTGACTGTGGTTCATGACGGTGCGCTACTCGGCACCTGGGTCAACGGCTCGGAAACCACTGATGTGCCGGGCTTCGTCGACAGCCTTCCCGCCTCGCTGCAGCCCGAAGACGACGAGACCGGCGCGAGCACCCCGATCAATGCCGACGAGACAGGTGGCTTCGTCGACCTGACCGCCGGATCCAACCTGATCGTCAACCAGGCCAACCTGGCCAACAGCTGGGTTGTCTCACCTGTTATCGCGGTCGCCGGCGACAGCATCAAGCTCGACATCATTTCGCAGGTCAACGTCATTCACGACATCGACAGTGTGGATGTGGCGGCGGGGTGGACCTCCGGCCCCGGGCAGGCGAACGCCCTGTTCAGCATTGCCAGCTTCGCCATGACCTCGAACCCGGTCAATGCGGCAGCGGACGAAGACGGTGCGGCAGCGGGTTTTCCCAGTGACTGGGCAGTTACCACGATCGACGGCAACCTGCTGTTCCTCAACTGGATCGAGCAGTACACGCTGATGTCGGACGCCGACACCTCCGTGCTGTCGTCGTCAGGTTCGGCCACGATGATCATGGCCGGTGGCAACCTCGCCACCAACTCCGTTTCGCTGCTGGACCTGGGGCATTACTACGACCTGATCATCATCGACGGCAGCATGTACAACGCCAACATCATCAGCCAGATGAACGTGCTGCTCGACGACGACACCATCTGGACACTGGCCGGGGGGCCGCAGTCGGCCACCGGCGAGCTTGGCACCAGCGGCAACCTGTTGTGGAACAACGCCTCGATCAACACCATCGGCATCACCCAGTACGAAGCCCTTGCGGGAGCGTATGCCGACACCGCCGACAGCTTCGCAAACGGCAAGGACAAGGTCAGCGACGGCGTACTGGAGGACCCGGCCTTTGCCGGCCTTGATGCGCTGCGCGTGCTGCATGTGACCGGCGACATGATCTCGCTGCAGTACATTAAGCAGACCACCATCCTGGGCGACCAGGACCAGGTGGCCCTGGCAGGCGATGCGTTGCTCGCCAACCCGCAAGCTGAATGGACCATGACGACCGGCGAGAACGCGCTGGCCAACTTTGCCACCATCACCGATGCCGGCGTGGACGGCACGGTGCACGTGGGCGGAGAGCAATACTCCGATGCGCTGCTGTACCAGGCAGAGTTCATCAGCACCGAGCCGCTGGCCGCAGGTGCAAACGACCCGCTCGTGCTTGCCACCGAGGCGGTCGTGTTCCTGGCCGATGACGTCACGGCGCAGGACAATGGCGACAACGCAGACCTGGGGTACGTGCGCGCAGGCGAAACGCCAGCCGACATCATGCAGACCGTACTTGGCTGACCTGCACAGCCAGCCACAAACCAGCAACAGGCAGGACGAGACATGGCAAACAGGACTGGGGCGATCATCGAGGGCGACACCGGACCGGTGAAAGTGTCGAACGGCAAGAACGTCAAGTCCGGCGACGGCATCACCGGGCCGGACGGCAAGTTCCACAAGCGGCTGGGCCGGGTGGATTTCAGCGACAACCTGAAAACGGCGCTGAGGGCAGTCCGGCACAACATGTCGGCGGTGATGGTGTTCACCTTTGCCAGCAACGTGCTGGTGCTGGCGATCCCGATCTACCTGTTCCAGATTTCCGACCGGGTGCTGACCAGCCGGTCTACCGACACGCTGGTCATGCTGACCGTGGTGATCGTCGGTGCGGTATTGCTGCAGGCAGCGTTCGACGCCATCCGGCGGTTCATCCTGATGCGAACGGCAGTGGACGTGGCAGCACAGCTTGGCGGGCCCATCCTCAGTGCGGCAGCGCGCGCCTCGCTGCACAGCAACGGGCGCGAGTACCAGACGCTTGCAGACCTCCAGCAGGTGCGTTCGTTTCTGGTGTCGGGAACGCTGCTGTCGTTCCTGGACGGTCCTTTTGCACCATTGTTCATGGTGGCAATCTTTCTCATTCACCCGCACCTGGGTGCCATCGTCATGGGTACCGCCTTGCTGTTGCTGGTGGTGGCGCTGATCAACCAGCGCATCACGGAAGGTCCCTTCGCCGTGGCAAACAGCTACCTCAGTCGGGCCAATCTTCACCTCGATGCCATGGCGCGCAACTCGCAGATCATCAATGCGCTGGCCATGATCCCCGAGGCGGTCAACATCTGGGGCAAGGACACTGCCCGGTCGCTGCGAGCCCAGGTGATTGCCCAGGACCGCAACGTGGCAACGGCAGCCGTGTCCAAGGCCATCCGTTTGCTGACGCAGATCGCCATGCTCGGGTGGGGAGCGTACCTTGCCATCCAGGGGCACATCACCGGAGGCATGGTGATCGCGGCCTCGATCATCGCAGGGCGCGCGCTCGCCCCCATCGAGGGAGCCATCGAGGGCTGGAACCAGTTTTCGCTGTCGCGGGCTGCCTATGGTCGGATCTCCGGCCTGCTGAAGTCCTCGCCGTTCAACTTCGAGCGGTTGAACCTGCCGAACCCCGAAGGCCGGCTTGATGTCGAGCGGCTGCTGTTCGTGCCACAAGGCACCAAGCGGGTCGTGCTCAACGGCATCAGCTTCTCGCTGGAGCCGGGCGATGCGCTGGGCATCATCGGCAACTCGGGCGCCGGCAAGACCACGCTGGGCAAGATGCTGGTGGGGTCCATCCTGCCCACGTCCGGCCAGGTGCGGGTTGACCTGATGGACCTGCGCAACTGGGACCAGCGCCAGTTCGGCGAGAACGTCGGCTACCTGCCCCAGGACGTGCAGTTGTTTCCCGCCACCATCAAGGACAACATTGCCCGCATGCGGCCAGATGCGACCGACGAGCAGATCTACCGCGCGGCTGAACTGGCTGATGTGCACGAGATGATCGCAAGCCTGCCGGAGGGTTACGAAACACTGGTCGCGGCAGATGGCTCTCCCTTGTCGGGTGGGCAGAAACAGCGCGTTGCGCTGGCGCGGGCATTCTTCGGTGATCCCAAGCTGGTGGTCCTCGACGAACCCAATTCCAACCTCGACACCGCCGGCGACGAAGCGCTGTCGCGAGCGCTAGTGCATGCGAAGAAGCACCGGATCACCACCGTATCGATCACCCAGAAACCATCGCTGCTGCGCAATGTCGACAAGGTGATGCTGCTGGCCAATGGCACCGTTTCAATGTTTGGCCTGCGCAACGAGGTGCTTCAGGCACTGAGCGAGCGCCAGAACGCAGTGCAGGCAGGACAGATTCACTAACGGCTCACAAGGAGGTCTCCCGATGCCGGACATTGCCGTTGTCCACCAGGTGGACTGGTTCAACCAGGTCCCGCGCTCTATCCGCGGGCTGACGCTCATCGGCATGGTGCTGTTTGCCGGGGCGTTCGGCGGCTTCGGCTACTGGGCAACCAGCGCTCCCCTGGCGGCAGCGGTGATCTCGCAAGGCAGCTTCGTGGCCACGGGGGAAAACAAGAAGGTGCAGCACCTCGAAGGCGGCATCATCCAGGAGATCCTGGTCAGCGAGGGTGATCATATCCAGTCCGGCCAGCCGCTGGTCAGGCTCGACGAAACCGCAGCGCTGGCCGATGAACGGCAACTGCTGTTGCGCAAGACCCGGCTGGAAGCCATCTCTGCGCGGCTACAGGCCGAGTCCAGTGGTGCCGACAAGATCGATTTCCCGCGCGAGCTGCGGGCGAGGCGTGACGACATTGAAGTCGCGACCATGCTCGACAGCCAGATCACCAACTTCAATTCGTCAAGGGAGAAGCTGGCCAACGACACGGCACTGCTGGAAAGCAACATTGATTCACTAAAGTTTCGGGCGGAAGGCTATGACAAGCAGCGACTGTCGATGCAGCGCCAGCTCGACTTCCTGAAGGTGGAATTTGACGCGAAGAACCAGCTGTTCAAGCAGGGGTTGATCCGTCGCACCGAGGTCAACGCCATCCAGCGCGCCATGGCCGATGCCGAAGGCCAGATCGGGCGCCTGGGTGCGCAGGTGTCCGAGACCGACGCCCAGATCAGGAAGCTGAAGGACCAGATCGTGCAAACCCGGTCGGTCTATCGCCAGGCAGCGCTTGACGAGTTGCAGACGATCCAGGCGGAACTGGAAAGCGTGCGGGAAAAATCACTCAACGCGCAAAGCATCCTGAAACGGGCCACCATATCCGCGCCTGTGTCCGGCACGATCTTGCGGCTGCACTACCACACGCCGGGCGGCGTGGTGGAAAGCGGCAAGACCATCGCTGAAATACTGCCGACCGGGGTGCCGCTCATCATCGAGACCCAGATATCGCGTACCGACATCGACACGGTCCGGCCCGGTCAGCATGCAGTGGTACGGCTGACCGCACTGAACCAGCGGACCACGCCGGTGCTGGGCGGCGAGGTGTTCTACGTGTCGGCTGACTCCATTTCAGAGACACGCGATGGCCTGCCGCCCCAGGAGGTGTACGTGGCGCGCATATCACTGACCAGCGCGGAGCTTCGCCGGGTTCACGGCTTCTCGCCGACGCCGGGCATGCCTGCGGAAGTGATGATACAGACCGAGGAGCGCACGTTCTTCGACTACATCACCAAGCCGATTGTCGACAGCATGAACCGCGCCTTCCGCGAGCAGTGACGGATATCGCGTTGCTCGCGCGGCTGGTTCAGATATCGAGGAACACCGTCTCGCCTTCGCCCTGCAGCACCACGTCGAAGCGCCAGGCATTGTTGCCGCCGGACTCGGGCCGGGCCAGCAACGTGTTGCGCCGGTCTTCATCGGCAATGGCGTTCAGCAGCGGGTCGGCTGCATTGGCAGCGTCTTCATCGGAAAAGTAGATGCGGGTGTGCAAGTGCAGGTTGATGCCGCGGGCAAACACCATCAGCGTGATGTGGGGTGCCTGCTTGCCCACGCCGCCAGCCGCGGCAACCGGCCCCGGCTTGACCGTCTCGAAGCGGAACTCGCCGGTTTCAAAATCCGTGTGGCTGCGCGCCCATCCGGTGCGGCCCGCATGGTAGCTGCCATCGGCGCCGGCCTGCCAGATTTCCACCAGGGCGTCCTTGACCAGCTCGCCGTTGCCGTCACGGATGGTGCCCTTGATGATGGCGGGCGTACCGCCATCCAGTCCGGTGCGGTCAGGTGTATGGTGACTGGCCACCTCGATGCCGGCCACTTTGGGCAATGTCCCGATGTGAACATAGGGTCCTGCCGTTTGTGACGGGGTTTCCTTCAGGCTCTTCTTGAGGCTCATCGGCCGTGGCCCTCCTCGAAGGGCGATGCGTTGCGCCCGCGCAGCACGATGTCGAAGCTGTAGGCGAGGCTGTCGAACGGCACCTGTGCATCAAGGTCCAGCTTGGCCACCAGCTGATCGATGGCTTGCGGGTTGGAGATGGTGTTGACAATCGCACAGTGGCGGATCAGCGGATCGCCCTCGAAGTAGAACTGGGTGACCAGCCGCTGGGCGAACGATGGCCCGAACAGCGACAGGTGCACATGGGCGGGCCGCCACGAGCAACCGTTGTTGGGAAACGGGTATGGCCCCGGCCTGATGGTGCGGAACGAATAGCGGCCATCGCTGTCGCTGATGCAGCGGCCATAACCGGAGAAGTTCGGGTCCAGCGCGGCGATGTAACTGTCGCGTACATGCCGGTAGCGGCCCCCGGCGTTTGCCTGCCAGACCTCGATCAGCACGCCGGCTTGCGGTCGCGCGTACTCGTCGAGCACGCGACCCGATACGATGATGCGTTCGCCCACCGGTTCACCGTCGACAGCGGCATTGCGGATCATGTCGTTGTCGAGCGCGCCGAGTTCATTGTGGCCGAACACCGGGCCGGACACTTCGCTCAGGGACGGCGGCATCTGCAGCAGTGGCCGCGACGGCGCGCGCAACCGCGTAGAGTTGTAGGTCGGCACGTTGGCCTGCGGATGCCAGCTGCGGTCACGGGGGTCGAATGCGGGTGCGGCGTCATCAGGCATCGGCTTCATCCATTTTCTGCGCTGCCTTGCTTAGCACACAAGATTGGCGCCCGAACAGCTTTCAGGCCCTTGACCGCAGGGCAACCGGTGCCGGTTTACAATCGCGGATCTCGTCCGCCACCTGGATGAGCTGGCCTGCCAGAGGGTTGGACTTGCGCCAGATCATGCCGATGCGGCGCGACGGCTCAGGCGTTGCAAGCCGGGCGACCGAGACATCCGCCGAGCGGGTCTCAACGCCGAGCGCCATTTCAGGAATCAGCGTCAGGCCGATACCGGCCGACACCATCTGCACCAGCGTGGACAATGAACTCGCCTCGAAGAACTTGCGTGGCATGGTCGGCGTGATATTGCAGAACGACAGTGCCTGGTCGCGGAAGCAATGGCCCTCCTCCAGCAGCAGTAACTGCATTTCGCGCAGGCTGTCACGGTCGGGCACCGGCTTGGCGGCATCCTTGCTGGGCCGGACCAGCACGAAGGTTTCGTCGAACAGTGCCACTTCCGTCAGCGATGGTTCGGACACCGGCAGGGCAACGATGGCTGCATCAAGGCGCGCATCGATCAGCTCCTGGATGAGGGTAGAGGTGACCGCCTCGCGCAGGTGGATATCAAGATCCTCATGGCTGGCGGTCAGCGTCGATACGATGGCTGGCAGCATATAGGGCGCGATG
Source organism: uncultured Anderseniella sp. (assembly GCA_964390445.1). GTDB lineage: Bacteria > Pseudomonadota > Alphaproteobacteria > Rhizobiales > Aestuariivirgaceae > Anderseniella. The sequence goes on along the minus strand of CAYMJJ010000025.1, from coordinate 11,487 downwards.
GTCGGGATAACGCCCAGCCGCAACCGGCCGACAAGGCGTTCGCGCGCGGCCCTGGCGACATCGCCCAGTTCATCCACCCGGCGCAGTATCTCGGCCACGCGCACGGCGAACTCCTCACCGAACCGCGTCAGCCGGACCTGGCGCGGGGCGCGTTCGAACAGTTGTGTGCCAAGTTCGCGCTCAAGCTCGCGGATCTGCACGGACAAGGCTGGTTGCGAAATGCCCACCGCTTCGGCGGCATGGCCGAAGTGACCATGCTGGGCCAGTGATTCGAAATAGCGCAACTGCCTGATGCTGAGATTTATCATAACTATAAACTATCGCAACAATCACAAGATTCAACTTAAACATATCGCTCTTGTCTGCTAGGTAAGGCGACCATCGCCCGGACTGGCAGCCCGCCATCCAACGCGAAGCGCGACATGCAATTTTCACATTCGGCTGGTCGATAGCGGCCGCCTGCATATTTGCTGTACCGAACCCCGAGGGAGACGATCATGAACGTTATGGACGACATTGCGAAATGCCCCGTCATGCACACCGCCGCTGCCAGTGGCAGAAGCAACCGTGACTGGTGGCCAAACCAGTTGAACCTGAAGATGCTGCACCAGAACACAGCCCTGTCGAACCCGATGGGCGAAGGTTTCAGCTATGCAAAGGCCTTCAAGAAGCTGGACCTCAAGGCGCTGAAGAAGGACCTCACCGCGCTGATGACCGACAGCAAGGACTGGTGGCCGGCTGACTATGGCCATTACGGCGGCCTGTTCATCCGCATGGCATGGCACTCGGCCGGCACCTATCGTACCGGCGACGGCCGTGGTGGTGCGCGGTCGGGCACGCAGCGCTTTGCGCCGCTTAATTCCTGGCCGGACAATGGCAACCTGGACAAGGCACGCCGCCTGTTGTGGCCGATCAAGCAGAAGTACGGCAACGCCATCTCATGGGCCGACCTGATGATCCTGGCTGGCAACGTCGCCATTGAATCGATGGGCGGCAAGACCTTCGGCTTCGGCGGCGGCCGCGTCGACGTGTGGGAGCCGGAAGAAGACATCTACTGGGGCCGCGAGGACGCCTGGCTGGCAGACACCACCCACGAGCAGAGCCGCTACAGCGGTGACCGCGACCTGGAAAACCCGCTCGCTGCCGTGCAGATGGGCCTGATCTACGTCAACCCGGAAGGCCCCGATGGCAAGCCCGACCCGGTGGCATCTGCGCATGACATCCGCGAGACGTTTGCCCGCATGGCGATGAACGACGAGGAAACCGTTGCCCTGACCGCCGGTGGTCATACCTTCGGCAAGATGCACGGTGCCGGTGATGCGGCCCACGTCGGCCCTGAGCCGGAAGCAGCCCCGATCGAGGCAATGGGCTTCGGCTGGCTGTCCACCTACAAGTCCGGCAAGGGCGGTGACACCATCACGTCAGGCCTGGAAGGTGCGTGGACATCCAACCCGATCCAGTGGGACATGGGCTACTTCGACGTGCTGTTCAAGTACGAGTGGGAACTGACCAAGAGCCCGGCTGGCGCCTTCGTGTGGACGCCGAAGAACATCGATCCGGCCGACATGGCTCCAGACGCAGCCGACCCGTCGAAGAAGGTGCCTATCTTCATGTCGACCGCCGACATGGCGATGCGCATGGATCCGGACTACGAGAAGATCTCGCGCCGGTACCACGCCAACCCGGCCGAGTTTGCCGATGCGTTTGCCCGTGCCTGGTTCAAGCTGACCCACCGCGACATGGGCCCGAAGTCCTGTTACCTGGGCCGTGAAGTGCCCAAGGAAGACCTGATCTGGCAGGATCCTGTCCCGGCGGTCGACCACAAGCTGGTCTCGGACAAGGACATCAAGCACCTCAAGGCTGACATCATCGAGTCAGGCCTGTCGGTTTCGGAACTGGTGTCGGTTGCCTGGGCTTCTGCCTCGACCTTCCGTGGCTCGGACAACCGTGGCGGCGCCAATGGTGCGCGCATCCGGCTTGCCCCGCAAAAGGACTGGGACGTCAACGACCCGAAGACGCTGGCCAAGGTGCTGAAGAAGCTGGAAGCCATCCAGCACGGCTTCAACTCATCCGCCAAGGGCGGCAAGAAGGTGTCGCTGGCCGACCTGATCGTGCTGGGCGGCGTGGCTGCCATCGAGAAGGCTGCCCACGAGGCCGGTCACAAGGTCGACGTGCCGTTCACCCCGGGCCGTACCGATGCCAGCCAGGAGCAGACCGACGTGGAAAGCTTCTCGGTGATGGAGCCGCTGTCTGACGGGTTCCGCAACTACCAGCAGAAGAAGTTCTCTGTCTCTGCTGAAGAGATGCTGGTGGACCGTGCCCAGCTGTTGACGCTGACTGCACCTGAAATGACGGTGCTGGTCGGTGGACTCCGGGTGCTCGGTGCCAATGCTGGCAAGTCGAAGCATGGCGTGTTCACCAAGAAGGTGGGCCGGCTGTCCAACGACTTCTTCACCACCCTGGTCGATATGGACCTGGACTGGAAGCCAACCTCTGCTGATGCGGACGAGTTCGAAGGCGTCGAGCGCAAGACCGGCAAGGCCAAGTGGACTGCAACCCGCGTTGACCTGGTGTTCGGGTCCAACTCGCAGCTGCGTGCCCTGACCGAGGTCTATGCCCAGTCGGACAACGAGAAGAAGTTCGTGCATGACTTCGTCAAGGCCTGGACAAAGGTCATGGACGCCGACAGGTTCGATCTGGCTGACTGACGCAAACTGCCAATTCTGACGCGACATGGGGCGCTCGGGCAAAACAGCCCGGGCGCCCTTTGGCATTTGCATCATGGTTGTTCAGCTATTCGCAGCGAGAACGAAGCCTGATGCCTTCTCGGCAATCATCAAGGTGGCGGCATTGGTGTTGGCAGACGGCATGGTCGGCATGACCGAGGCGTCGATCACCCGCAAGCCTTCAACACCATGAACGCGCAGCCGGTCATCGACGACTGCCATCGGATCGCTCGCCGGCCCCATCTTGCAGGTTCCCATCATGTGAAACACCGTGGTACCGCGTTCGCGCGCCGTGGCCAGCAGGTCATCATCGCTGATCACGCCGTCACCGGGGTAGAGCTCGCCGGCAAAGTAGGGTTGCATCGGCTTGGTGCGCAACAGCTTGCGGGCCAGCTTGAGCCCCGCCAGCAACACTTGCCGGTCGCTTTCCTCTGCCAGGTAGTTGGCATCGATGACCGGCTTGTCGAACGGATCGGCCGAGCGCACCCGCACGGTGCCGCGGCTGTCCGGTCGCTGCTGCCAGGCGGCGATGGTCATGCCCGGCCGGTCGTCCAGCGTGCCCTGGTGACCTTCCTTGTAGCTGGCGGGCATGAAGGTGATCTGCAGGTCATTCACGTCCAGCGCCGGGTCCGAGCGGGTAAAGGCGTAGCAGACGGTCGACGGGATGCCGAGTGCAGACGGCTGCCCGAATGCCCACTTGACCGCCTCGCCAAGCAGCCTGAATCCGTGGACCTTTTCATTGAAGGTATCGGTGTTCCTGACCCGTGCCGTGAACCGCGGCGTGAAGTGATCGCGCAGGTTTTCACCCACGCCGGCAAGCGCATGGCGAACCGCGATACCGCGTGCAGCCAGCAGATCCGGGTTGCCGATGCCGGCAAGCTGCAGCAGTTGTGGCGAGTTGATGACGCCGCCAGACAGGATGACCTCGCGGGTCGCCGTGACCTGCACCGGTGCGCCACCCCTGCCACCCTTCAGGTAGCTGACGCCGGTGCAGCGCTTGCCATCAAACGTGAGCGCGATCACATGTGCGCTGGTGCGCACATCGAGGTTGGGGCGTGACCGGACCGGCGTGAGGAACGCCTTGGCGGCACTCTGGCGGCGGCCGTTGACAATGGTCCGCTGGGTATAGGACGCACCTTCCTGGGTCTTGCCGTTGTAGTCCGGGTTCTTCGGGATGCCGAGGGTTTCCGCCCCGTCGATGAAGGCATCCACCAGCGGGTGGTGCCAGTCGGTCGGGGTGACGCGCAGTGGCCCGTCCTTGCCGCGATAGCCGTCCTTGTCGTCGCCGGACCAGCTTTCAAGGCTGCGGAAGTACGGCAGCACGTCGGCATAGCCCCAGCCCCGGTTGCCCATTTGCGCCCAGTGGTCGAAGTCATTGGCGGTGCCGCGATTGAAGATACAGCCGTTGATCGATGACGAGCCGCCCAGCGTCTTGCCGCGCGGAATGGGCACGGCCCTGCCGCCGGTCCAGTCGGACGGTTCGGTTTCATACAGCCAGTTGTAGGTGGGGCTCTTCATCAGCTTCATCCAGCCGACCGGCATGTGGATCAGCGGGTTCCAGTCCGCCGGGCCTGCTTCAAGCAGGCACACCCGAATGGCCGGGTTGGCCGACAGCCGGTTGGCCAGCACGCAGCCGGCAGAGCCTGCCCCGATGATGATGTAGTCGAACTGGTCTGCCATGAATATCCTACCCCGACGCCGGCTGATGCGCACCATAGCGACCCGGCAGAAATGTTTGCAATGGGCGGGCGCTGCGTCAGCTATCCGCCAGCCACGGATGCGCAGCCAGGCTGTCCTCACGCCAGTTGAGGTGGATGGTGCGATGAAATTCTGCTGAACCCCGCACCGGAAAGAGCCGGCCCGCCTGGACATGAGGTTCTGCCAACCGCCACGGCAGGTAGGCAGAGCCGCCGCGCTCCAGCAAGTAGGCCAGCGCCCAGCTGCTCGAGCCAAACGTCATGTGGGGGGTGTCATCGCCGGGCCAGGCAAGCGAGTGCTGGCGGCGGAAGTCGGGGCCAAGATCGACGTAGATATAGCCTGCTTCCCAGGCCTGTGTTGCGCGATCCACTGTTGCTACCTGCACCAGCCGGTCGCGCATCAGTTCACGCGACGACACCCCGCCAGTACTGGCCGGGGTGAGGGTGATGGCCGTATCCACCAGCCCGCTGGCCAGCCAGCGGTTCACGTCAGCCATTTCGCCGGGCCAGACTTCCAGCGCCAGTTCGGGCCGCGCGGCCTGCACGCCGGCAATCCAGGCCTCGCCCGCCTTGTCCCATGCATCAGGCTGGCAGGCCAACGACAGCATGCCCGAAAAACCCTTGGGCAGACCCACCGCCTTGCGGCCGTGGTCCCAGGTGCGCACCATCAGCTCGGCATGGCGCTGGAAGGCAAAGCCCGCCTTCGTCAGCTGCGCGCCTTTTCTGGAGCGCACCAGCAGCTTCTGGCCGAGGGCATCATCCAGCGTGTCGAGACGGGCAGTAACAGTGGACTGGGTAACGTTGAGCCGTTCGGCAGCCTTGTTCAGGTTGCCGGTCTCGACGACGGCAAGGAAAGTCTCAAGGGCTGCGAGGTTCATGAGTTAAATTCGTATAATCCGATTTAATCGTCAAATTAAATCCATTTTACAGAACCTTTAATCTGCGTCACCCTGCGGTCATCGAACAGGGAGTGACCCATGGATTTCAACCACTTCGTTTCCGCCTATTATCCCGACACCAGCTACGGCGGCGACCGGTTGTTCGACGACATGATTGTCCAGGCAAAGCTGGCCGACGAGCTTGGCTATGCCTCGGTGTCGATCCCCGAACATCACCTGATCAACATCCTGCTGACACCGGCACCGCTGATGCTCGCGGTACGCCTCGCCAGCGAGACGAAGCACGTCAAGCTGATGACGTCGGTCGCCGTGCTGCCGCTGCACGACATGCGCACCTATGCCGGCGAAGTGGTGATGGCGGATATCCTGACCAATGGCCGGCTGGTACTGGGCGTGGGGCGCGGCGCGTTCGCGGTGGAAATGTCGCGGCTGGGCAGCCCCATCGAGACATCCCGCGAGAAGTTCGATGAGTCCCTTGACGTGCTGCACAAGCTTCTGACTGAAGAAGACGTTGCCTACAAGGGCAAGTACTATGACTTCGAGCCACTCACCATCATGCCGCGCCCGGTCCGGCCGATCCAGATGATGATGGCGGTGATGGTGCCTGATGGCATCTATGCGTGCACCAAACGCGGCTTCCACATCCAGACCACGCCGCTGTCCGGCTCGAAGGAAATGATGCTGGAACAGGTGAACGCCTTCCACCGTGCGAAAGCGGAAATGGGCAAGGACGGGGCGCACCTCACGTTGTCACTGTCGCGGGTCACGTGGTTGGCGAAGGACGACGCCGAGAAGCGCCGCATGACCGAAGCCGCGCACGACTATTACTCGCGCTTTGACAATGTCTATACCGGGCCGGGACTTGTCACCGGCGGGGCGATCCACCCGCTGGCGCGCAAGCAAACCATCGAGCAGCTTGCCGACAACCTGATGATCTGCACACGGCAGGAACTCATAGACAAGCTCGCCGTCTACGCGGATGCAGGCGTTGACGAGATCATCCTGAGCCAGAACCTCGGCTCGCCAAATGAGCAGACGATGGACAACATGCGCGCCATTGCCGAAGACATCATGCCCCTGTTCTCACCAAAACGGCGGGCCGTGCTGGCCGCTGAATGAAAATCAAGAGGAAACGACGAGATGCCGATAATCCGGGTTGAAATGTTCAAGGGCCGCGATCGCGAGCAGAAGCGCAAAATGGTGGAGGCGCTGACCAACGCCATGATAGAGACCACCGGTGCCAAGCGCGAGGCCGTGTGGGTGGTGATCCAGGACGTCGACAAGGAAGACTGGGGCTTCGGCGGCGAACTGGGCTGCGACAAGTATCCATGACAGGACCAGCCATCGACTGCGACATGACCGTGGAGGGCGCCGGTCCGCCGCTTGTGCTGGTGCACGGCATCGGTGCCGCGCGCGATGCCTGGCGCTTCATGGTGCCGGTGCTGAAAGACCATTTCACGGTGATCAGCTATGACCTGCGCGGGCACGGCACCTCTCCCGTCCCTGGGGGCGAGTTCGGACTGGCAGAACTGGTGGCCGACCTGGAGCGTGTACGCGAGCGCTCAGGCTTCAGGCAGGTCAACGTGGCCGGGCATTCATTGGGCGGGCAGATCGGACCTGCCTATGCGCGCGCGCATCCTGACCGGGTGCTGAAGCTCGGGCTGTTGTCCACGGCGGCGTTTCGCACCGACGATGACTCGGCAAAGGTGTGGGGCGTGGTCAAGGCGATGGAGGACAACGGCATCCCGCAGGTGCTGGAAACCCTGACCGCGCGCTGGTTCACCGACGCGTTCATCGCCGCCAACCCGGACCTTGTGGAGCGTCGGCTCAAGCAGGTGGTCGATACTGACGCCACCGTGTTCATGAACGTGTTCCGTATCTATGCGGGCGTGGAAATGGGACCATGGCTGCACGAGGTGACCGCACCATCACTGGTGCTGACCGGCGAGAATGACGGCGGCTGCAACCCGCGCCTGAACAGGCTGATCGACGAGGCGCTGCCGGATTCCGAGCTGGTGATCCTGCCGCATGTCAAGCACTCGATCCTCGTCGAGGCCCCTGACGTGGTGTCAGGCCACCTGATCCGGTTCATGGCGTGAAGCGGCGTCAGCTTGCCGGGGTCAGTTTCAGCAGTCTTCCATCGCTGCCGTCTTCCAGCACCCACAGCGCCCCTTCGGGTCCCTGTTCGGTTTCGCGTACCCGCTCACCCCAGCTGAAGCGCTCGGCTTCTCTTGCCTCGGTGCCATCGATCTCGACGTGGACCAACGCCTGTGACGAAAGCCCGCCGATCAGCGCATCACCTTTCCAGTTCGGAAACTGGTCACCGGAGTAAAGCGTCAGACCGGCTGGAGAGATGGCAGGCACCCACCAGGCCTTGGGTTTCTCGAACTCCTCAAACTTGTCATGGTCGGGGATCGGCACACCGGAGTAATTGTCGCCATAGGACACGATCGGCCAGCCATAATTCCGACCCGGCAGGATCAGGTTCAACTCATCGCCATGGCGTGGCCCCATCTCGTGAGCCCAGAGCCGGCCTTGCGCATCAAAGGCAATGCCGAGCGGATTGCGGTGGCCCATGCTCCAGAAGGTTGTCGCAAGGTCGCTCTTGTCCTTCCACGGGTTGTCAGCCGGGATTGTGCCATCATCATTGAGGCGGATGATCTTGCCCAGCGCGTCCTGCATGGACTGGGCCGGCATCTGCTTCTGGCGGTCGCCCGAGGTGATGAACATCTTGCCATCGGGACCGAAGGCAATGCGGTGCGCAAAGTGGCCATTGCCCGACACCTTCGGTGACTGCACCCACACCCGCTCAACGCCGGTCAGCTTCGGTGCGCCATCGCCCTTGTCGAGTTTCGCCCGCACCACCACGGCACCGGAGGTTGCGCCGTTATCGAGGGTTTCTGCGAAGGAAATGTAGACCATGGAGTTGCTGGCGAAGTCAGGATGCAGCACGACATCACCAAGTCCGCCCTGGCCCCTGTAGGCAACCTCCCACATGCCGCCCACTTCGGTCTGCTCGCCGTTCTGGGTCACGTGGAACAGCTTGCCGGGCTTGGTGGTGACGAGCATCGTGCCATCGGGAAGGAAAGTCATGGCCCAGGGTTCATCGAACTCCGCCACGACCTGCGCGGTGAGAGCCGTCCCCTTGCCCCCTTCGATCCGGAAGGTTTCCTGTGCAGATGCCGGAGCGCCCATGACGCCAAGCCCGATAGCAGCGCTTGCGAGAATGACGGGGGCGAAATGGAGGGAACGTGACTTCATCGGTTTTCCTTCTTCTGCAGGGTGACTGCTACCTGATTGATGTGGAGAGGACGCAACCGCAAGGCAATGGTTCCGCGACTTGGTTCAACAGGTTGTGAAACCGTTTCTGTCCTTGCATCGTTGGCTTTCGTGCAACATTCGTTGCCAACATACCCTTTTAACCGATCTTTCCCACCACAACCGAACTGGACGATGCAACCATGAGCGACGCGACGAAAACCTATGAACCCCCGAAGGTCTGGACCTGGGACGCGGAAAATGGCGGCAAGTTTGCCAGCATCAACCGCCCGATTGCCGGACCAACCCATGATCGCGAGTTGCCCGCCGGAAAGCATCCGTTCCAGCTGTACTCGCTGGCCACACCCAACGGGGTCAAGGTCACGGTGATGTTCGAAGAACTGCTGGCAGCCGGGCACAAGGGCGCGGAGTACGACGCATGGCTGATCGACATAGGTGAAGGCCAGCAGTTTTCCAGCGGGTTCGTCGAGGTCAACCCGAACTCCAAGATTCCTGCCCTGCTGGACCGCAGCGGGGATACTCCGGTTCGGGTGTTCGAATCCGCCTCGATCCTGATGCATCTGGCCGAGAAATTCGGTGCGTTCCTGCCGGCACAGGGGCCAGCGCGCACCGAATGCCTCAACTGGCTGTTCTGGCAGATGGGCAGCGCGCCCTACCTGGGTGGCGGTTTTGGACATTTCTATGCCTATGCACCGGAGAAGTTCGAATACCCGATCAACCGGTTCGCCATGGAAACCAAACGCCAGCTCGACGTGCTCGACCGCCAGCTTGGCGAGCGCGAGTTCATCTCCGGCAACGACTATACCATCGCCGACATGGCCATCTGGCCCTGGTACGGCGGGCTGGTGCTGGGGCGGCTGTACAATGCTGCCGAATTCCTCGACGTCGCGTCCTATGAACACGTCATGCGCTGGGCAAAGCAGATCGACAGTCGCGATGCCGTGAAACGCGGCAGGGTCGTCAACCGGAACTGGGGCGAACCGTCGGAGCAACTGCCGGAACGCCACTGATCAGGCAGCCTCGTGTGTCAGGGACTGTTGCGAAGACGCATTTAACGTTGTAACCTGCCAACCTTCGTTTGGAAAAGCACAAAAAACACATAAAATGCAGGATTTCACACAGTCTTTTGCACTGGCCTTCAAGCTGGTTGCAAACCTCGACGCTGACCTGGCAGAGATCATCCTGCTCTCGCTCAGGGTCAGCCTGAGTGCCGTGGTGATTGCCGCGCTTATCGGGCTAACGCTGGGAGCATTGCTGGCAACGGTGCGGTTTCGCGGCCGTGGCGCGCTGGTCATCCTTGTCAACGCGCTGATGGGCCTGCCGCCGGTGGTGGTGGGCTTGCTCGTCTACATGATGCTGTCGAATGCCGGGCCGATGGGGTTCCTGCAATTGCTGTACACGCCCACGGCGATGATCATTGCCCAGGCCATCCTGATCACGCCGATCATCGCTGCGCTGAGCCGGCAGGTGCTGGAAGAGCTGGACAGCGAATACGCCGAACAGTTCGCCTCGATGTCGGTGCCATGGACAACCCGCGTTGGCGCACTCCTCGTCGATGCGCGCTTTGCCCTGCTGACAGTGCTGCTGGCGGGCTTTGGACGGGCCGTCGCCGAAGTGGGGGCGGTAATCATCGTGGGCGGCAACATTGCCCACCTGACGCGCGTCATGACCACGGCCATCGCGCTTGAAACCTCCAAGGGCGATCTGGCGCTGGCACTGGCGCTCGGCATCGTGCTTCTGGTCATCGCGCTGTCGGTCAATGCAGCGGTAATGGCCTTGCGGCTGTCGGAAGAACGCACCGCCCATGCCTGATATGAGCCCATTCACCATCACCGCACCACAGGCTGGTACCGTGGAACGCCAGGCCCCCGGCCTGTTGCCGCTCAGCGTCAAGTCGCTGGTGTGGAGTGCCGGCGGCAAGCAGTTGATCAACGGTCTCGACCTGGAGCTGTCAGACGGCGGCATTACCGCCATCATGGGGCCGAACGGGGCCGGCAAGAGCCTGCTGATCCGGCTGCTGCATGGGCTGCTGCAACCGCAGGCCGGCAGTATCACCTGGAACAGCGAACCTGCTTCACCGGACACCCGGTCGCGCCAGGCCATGGTCTTCCAGCACCCGGTCCTGCTGCGCCGGTCGGTGGCAGCCAACATCGACTTTGCCCTCAAGGTGGCGGGCAACCCCGGCGCCCGGCGGCGTGACGAGTTGCTGGCCATGGCGGGGCTTGCCGACAAGGCCAAGCAACCGGCCAGAGCGCTTTCTGGCGGCGAGCAGCAGCGGCTGGCACTGGTCAGGGCGCTGGCATCGTCGCCGCAGATGCTGTTTCTCGACGAACCCACTGCAAGCCTTGATCCGTCATCCACGACCGCCATCGAACAGCTGGTTCTGGAGGCGCGGCGCGCCGGCGTGAAAATCCTGCTGGTCACCCATGATGCCGGGCAGGCGCGCAGGCTGGCCGATGACGTGGTGTTCATCCACGCAGGCCGGGTCAGCGAACACACGCCCGCAAACACATTCTTCGTTCAACCCGCATCCGGCGAGGCACGGGATTACCTTGCCGGCAAACTCGTTCTTCAAGTGAAATGAACATCACCATGAAATCCACCAAGCTGATGGCTGCACTTGCCGTTTCGATCGTGATGGCTTCCGGCAGCACGAGTGCCCTTGCCGCCGACACCTCGATCATCGTGCAGTCAACCACGTCGACACAAAACTCCGGCCTGTTCGACCACATCCTGCCGATGTTCGAGAAGAAAACCGGAATCAAGGCCAACGTTGTGGCCGTCGGCTCCGGCCAGGCCATCAAGAACGCGCAGAATTGCGACGGTGACGCGCTGTTCGTGCATGCCAAGGCTGCGGAACAGAAGTTCATCGAGGAAGGCTACGGC
>CAYMJJ010000024.1:0-30469 GCA_964390445.1 uncultured Anderseniella sp. | reverse complement strand
AGAGCGGTGGCGCAAAGAAGCGGTCCGGCAATCCCGTGATTGCCGACAACCGGCGTGCACGTTTCGATTTCGAATTGATGGAGAATCTCGAGGTCGGCATCCAGTTGACCGGCACCGAGGTGAAGTCGTTGCGCGACCAGAAGGCCAACATTGCCGAAAGCTATGTGCAGGTCAAAGGTGCCGAGCTGTGGCTGATCAACGCCAACATCCCGGAGTACGAGCAGGGCAACCGCTTCAACCATGAGCCCAAGCGGCCACGCAAACTGCTCGCCCATCAGCGTGAAATTGCCAAGCTCTACCAGGCGACATCGCGCGAAGGGCTGACGGTGGTGCCGCTGAAGATCTATTTCAATGACCGCGGCATGGTCAAACTCGAGATCGCGCTTGCAAAGGGCAAGAAGCTGCACGACAAGCGTGAAACCAAGAAGGAACGTGACTGGCAGCGCGACAAGGCGCGGCTGTTGCGTGAACGCGGTTGATGGACACTGGAGTGTACCCCCCAAATGATCACTGAAAAGCCCGGCCTTCTGGACGAGGTTCGCAACCGGTTTGCGCATGTTGACGAGTGTCCCTTCAGCGGACCACGCGTGTTCTTTGAGAACGCCGGCGGGGCGTTGACGCTGAAATCCGTTGTCGAGACGTCGGCGAAGTTTGCCGCCATCCCGGACAACCAGGGCCGGGACAACGTGGCTTCGCGCGCTCTGGTGGACATCATCAACACCTCCAAGGCGAAGATGAAGGTGCTGTTCAACGCACCTGGCGGGCAGCTTTTCGTCGGTGAAAGCGGTACCGAACTGCTGTTCCGCATCATCCGCACGGCCATCGTCGGCGCACCTGCGGGCGGGGCCGTGATCGGCACGACGCTGGAGCACCCGGCATCCCGGTCTGCCGCGATCTACTGGGCGAGCGAGACTGGCCGCGATTACATCGCCGTCGCCCATGACAACGCGACCGGCACGGTATCTGCGGCGGGCTATGCCGCAGCAATGACGCCAGATGTACGCGTTGCCACCATCATCCACACCTCGCCGGTGACCGGCATGAGCGTCGACATCGAGGCCATTGCCGCAGCCATCCGTGAGGTGTCGCCGGACTGCTACATCATCGTTGACGGCATCCAGCACGCCAGCCACGGCCACATCGACATCGCCGCAGCCGGCATCGATGGCTATGCCATTTCGCCATACAAGATGTTCTCGCGCCACGGCTATGGTGTGGGCTGGGCATCGGACCGGCTGACCGAACTGCCGCGCGAACGGCTGATCAATGGGCCTGCGGCCAACTGGGAATTCGGCACCCGCGACACCGGGGCCTACGCCACCTTTACCGACGTGGTGGACTACATGATCTGGCTTGGCGGACACTTCACCGGTAGCAGCGACGACCGTGCGCGCATCGAGGCGGCGGCAAAGGCGATCCACGATCACGAGGCGTCGCTGACCGATGCCATGCTGCATGGCACCGGCAACCTGAAGGGACTGGCAGAAATGCCCGGCGTGAGCGTGCTTGGCGGCATCGACAACCCGGCCCGCGAGGGGCTCGTCTCGCTGACGGTGGACGGCGTGGCATCGGTCGACGTTGTCGCAAAGCTGAACGCGCAGGGCATCCGCACCCACACTCGCAAGGCCGACCACTATTCAGGCAACGTGCTGGACCCGCTGGGGCTGGACTCGTGCGTGCGGGTATCCATGTGCCACTACAACTCGCAAGCCGAGGTAGCGCAGTTCCTGTCCGCCATGGCCGAGATTGTGCCGGACGCGTGAGCAGGCATGGCCTACCACACTTGCGGCAAGCCCTTGGGTGCCGCATCATCTGACAGTTGGCCGGACGTCCTCAACCGCATCTCGATGCTGGCTGACAAGGCGATGACGAGGTCGAGGCCGCGCCTCAGTTCGTTGCAACTGAAATAGTCCAGCAAATGGCAGGCGTGCAGGTTTTCACCAGCCGCGACCAGCTTTTCAGCAAGTCCGGTCATCTGCTCGGTGCGCCCGGCGAGGTTCGCTTCGCTTTCTTCCAGCGCGCGGGTCACTTCCGGCACGAAACGGTCTGGATCCTGAACCATCAGATAGAGCAACCGCTTGCATTCATGCACGGCTGAACGCGTGGCTTCGGTGGCCTGGCTTGCCCTGGACGTGATGTCGATGCCGAAATTCTCGTCGCGGTGGGGGTCCATGAAACGATGGTCCTCGCCGGTGGTGAGATAGCGGTGCATGCGGAACTCAGGCGGCACATTTTCCTGGCCGACAAACACCGGTGCAAACGGTGCAGCGACCGCCCCGATCGGCGCGTGCCACATCATGCGTAGTGACGACGAGGTGGGGTCGGTGAGCGGCACCACCTGGCCGTAGCCTGCCGAATCACCGGTCAGCTTGCCGGTGCGGATGGCCCAGATCATGTCTGCCAGGCCGACCTTTTCAGGCCGCGCCGCGCGCGCGCGCATCTCTTCCTCGATCCACGCCACGCCGGCCCAGCGACCCTTGCCATCGCCGTAGATCGTGTTGACGTCGAACGGGCCATCTTCGTACCAGCCCATTTCGCGGGCGAAGCTGACCAGGTTCGGCGAATACAGGAAGTCTGCATGGCCAGGCTGGTCCACCGGTATCTGGTGGATGTAGCCGGGGCGAGAGGCGCGGACACTGTCCGGTCCCAGCCGCTCTGCCGCCCAAAGGCCCTTGCTGCCAGCAAACTGGATCACCACCCATGCCTCGTTGCTGTCGGCGATGAGATGAGAGTTTCCGCCATAGGTGGCCTCACCGTGCCGGGCGATCATCTCGCCCATCAGTTCAACGCCGTGGCGGGCAGACGTCGCGCGTTCCAGGCAAACACGGGCGAGGTCCGAGTAGTTCAGGCCGCGCTGGTCCTTCGCTGTCATGGCGGTCAGTTCATCGCGTGACGGCGACCATATATCGCGCACGGCAACGCCGTGTTCGTTCAACCCGCCATTGGTGATCGGGGCAGGGACCCCTTTGTAGAAGGAATAGCTGACGCGGATGTGCCTGAAGGTTTCAGGCGCCTGGGGCACCTCGATGCGCTCACCCGGCAGGTCTGCGGTTGCGCCAACGCCGGCTGAGAACGTGGTTCCGGCGGCGTGAGCGGCGCGCGGGCAAACCTCCAGCCAGTGGCTGGAGGGTTCATCGCCATATCCGGCAAGCCACGCGTGGCCGTCGGATGTCAGGTTGCGGCCAATGTAGATCGCGTAGCTCATGTGGGGGGCACCCGGATGCAAGGGAAAATTTCTGGACGCCGGCGGGCTTAAAGCACCACCTTCCGGTGTCAAGCCTTCACGGGTTCAGCAGGAGATTGCTGCCGGGCACCTTGGGACGGATGCCCGGCAAGCGCAGGTTGACCGGTCAGGCAACCCACCAGCGTTCGGCAATGCGCGCACCATCGAAGGTCGAGGTGCTTTCCAGGTCGCCGTGAGCGAGCTTGGTGCTGCGTGCATAGACGTTGTTGGCGAACAGCGGCACGATGGCGCCACCTTCATCACGAACGATCATCTGCATTTCGCGATACATTTCGGCCCGCTTCGTGGTGTCGAGTTCGGCCTTTGCCTGGGTGCGCAGGGCCTCGAACTTCTCTTGCGTCCAGAAGGTATCATTCCACGCGGCACCCGGCGAATACCCGGTGGTGAACATTTCGCTCTCGGTGGTGTAGCCGCCCCAGTAGCAGGCGCAGAACGGCTTGTTCATCCAGATGTTGTCCCAGTAGCCGTCGTTTGACTCCCGCACCACATTGATCTCAATGCCGGCGGGCGCGGCTTGCGCCTGGAAAAGTACAGAGGCATCAACCGCACCGGTATAGGCCGCTTCGGCTGTGCTGAGGTCCACCTTCAGGCTGCTCAAGCCGGCCTGCTTGAGGTGCCACTTTGCCTTTTCCGGATCATACTCGCGCTGCGGGATGTCTTCGCCATGGTAGCGATAGGATGGGCTGATCGGGTTGTCATTGCCGATGGAGCCGTGCCCGCGCAGCACCTTGTCGAGCAGTTCCTGCCGGTTGACCGCGTGCTTCAGCGCCATGCGGACATTGTTGTCGTCGAAGGGCGCCGTGTCGGTACGCATCGGGAACGTGTAGTGCAGCGGTCCGGTGGTTTCCTCGATAACGATGCCGGGATTGCGCGACAACAGGTCGACGGTCTTTACGTCTACCTGATCGACGGCGTCCACATCGCCGGAAATCAGCGCGTTGGTGCGGGCGGTGGCATCGGCGATGGTCAGCAGTTCGACCGTGTCTGCATGACCGCGCTCGGTGCGCCAGTAGTTCGGGTTCTTGACCATCTCGGCGCGCACTCCCGGCTCGAAGCTTTTCATCACGTAAGCGCCGGTGCCGTCGAACCCGCCGTAGTCGATGGAGCCGTCCTTGGCGGCATAGATCGCAAACCCGGCCGAACTCAACGAAGTGGGAAAGTCGGCATTGCCGGCCTTCAACGTGAACACAACGGTCAGCGGACCATCAGCCTTGATGTCGGTGATCTCGTCGGCGATCGGCTTGACGAACGACTTCGAGTCATTGCCGCGGTGGTAGTTGATCGATTCAATTACGTCGTCGGCAGTTAGCGGCTTGCCGCTGTGGAAGGTCACGCCGCTGCGCAGCTTGAAGGTCCATATTCTGGCATCGGTGCTGGCATCCCACGATTCGGCCAGGCTGGGTACAGTTTCGCCGCTAGGCAAGGTTTCGGTCAGTGTACTGGCAATGGCGTACGTCATTGCCCAGTGGCCGCCATGCGTCAGCAGGGCAGGGTCGAGGCTGTCGTTGGTAGCACCGTGGCGGGTGGCCAGGACCATGCGGCCACCCTTCTTTGGGCCGGCTGCAAGAACACTGCTGGACAGCAAGCCGGTGATGGCGGGCGCTGCAAGGCCTGCCGCAGTTGCCCGCGCCAGGAACTGGCGGCGATCCATCCGGCCCTTGCGGTGCATGTCGGCAAGCCAGGCGAGGTAGGTCTTGGTCGGATGGGTCATCGTGAGTCTCCCGGTGGTTTGAGCGGTCAGGGGTCAGATGATCTGCCTATCCGATGCCGGTTGACCAGCAGTAGGGGAACGAATTAATGATGCCTTGTTATCCTGGTCAGCATAAAAGAGCATAAGAATGATTGCTGATAATTTTTCGGCCAACCTGCGCCTGCTGTGCAGCTATGGCCGTTCTACGTCGGACCTATGCAGGAGAGGCAAGTTCAACCGGCAGCAGTTCAACAAGTACCTGAACGGTCACAGCGTGCCGTCGTTGACGACATTGCGCCGGATCTGCGACTTTTTCGGCGTGGACGAAACCGAGCTGCTGCAGGACCCGCGCGCGTTTCGCGAGTTGATTCGCGTCAGGCCGCCGAGGGTTGGCTTTACGCCAGCACCACTTCAGGCGATGGCTGAGCAACTCGTTTCAGGTGGAGAGAACGGAGCAGCGTTCCTGGGCCGGCACGAAGGATTCTATTATTCCTACGTATCATTCGATGCCCGGGCGACAACCATCGTGCGTGCGCTCGTGCGGTTGCGGCGCGAAGGCGACATCTGGCTGACCAAGACGATCGACCGAAAGCTGTTTGAAACCTACGGCCTGCCCGAAACCGTGAAATACGTGGGCGTAGCCACGGAAAGCCAGGGCAATCTGGTGTGCATCGAGCGTGAACAACGGCCCGGCAGAAGTGTGTGGTGCTCGATGCTATACGGGTCCAGCTACGACCAGCCAAGCTATCTGACTGGCGTGACGCTCAGCACCTCGCCCGAAGGCTCCAAGGACATCGAATGCCTGCGTCTGGTGTGGGAATACCTGGGCAAAGAGATCAACTACCGGCAGGCGCTGGGCGCTTGCGGTATCCTGCGCCGCCATACTGCCAGGCTGCCGGAAATCGTTATCAATGGCATCGACAACACGCGCCGCGCCGGGGAAACGGTGTTCCGGCCGGTCGGTTGAGGTCGTGGCAGGCCCTAGATCTCGGCGAATTCCTCGAAACTTTGCCCGGGAGCCTCGTTGCGGTCGTTGTTGCGGTTGCCGGATGGCGTGCGGCCCACAAGGTCCTTGAGCGAATTGAGGTCGATGAACTGGTCGGCCTGGCGACGCAACTCGTCAGCCACCATCGGCGGGCGCACTGCCATGGTCGAGATGACGGTGACGCGGCAGCCCTTGCCCTGCACGGCCTGCACCAGCGAGCGGAAGTCACCATCGCCGGAAAACAGCACGATATGGTCGAGCGAGGGCGCCAGTTCCATCACGTCCACCGCGATCTCGATGTCCATGTTGCCCTTGATCTTGCGCCGGCCTTGCGCGTCGGTGAACTCCTTGGCGGGCTTGGTCACCACCATGAAGCCATTGTAGTCGAGCCAGTCGATCAGCGGGCGGATGGGGGAATACTCGGCATCGTCCATCAGCGCGGTATAATAGATGGCGCGCATCAGCCGGGTGTTGTTTTCGAAGTGGTTCAGCAGGCTCTTGTAGTCGATGTCAAAGCCCAGCGCCTTGGCGGTCGCATACAGGTTGGAACCATCAATAAACAACGCAGTCCGCTCGTCCTTGTAAAGGCGCATGGGGGTAATCTCCCGGATTGAAATCGGTTGGTGATCGGCTCGGGATTTGTCATCACCGGCCTTGAAATACTGCTCAGGTGTGCCACAAGCATGTTGAGTTCGCAATGGTTGGAACACCGGGACCGGCAGATGATCCTTATTGGCCTTGGCAGCAATATGGCGGGTCCGTGGGGTCCGCCCCGGCAGACGCTGGAGCGGGCCATTGCCGCCTTGGCAAAGCCGCCATTGAGGCTTGAGCGGGCTTCGGCCATCATCCAGAGCGAGCCTTGGGGCAAGAAGGACCAGCCGGTCTATGCCAACGCTGTTGCGCGTATCAAGACCCGTCTGCAACCACTTGAACTGCTTGCGCATTTGCGCAGTATCGAGATGGAGGCAGGGCGCAAGCGGCGTGAGCGCTGGAGCCAACGCACTCTTGATCTCGACATTATCGACTACAATGGTATGACCGTGAACGCCGAAGCCAGCCAGTCAACTGATGCGCAACTGGTGCTTCCGCACCCCTCGTTGCATGAGCGCGCATTCGTGCTGGCCCCGATTGCCGAGGTTGCGCCGCGCTGGCGCCATCCGGTGCTGCACCAGACGGCTGGACAATTGCTGCACCAGCTTGATGACACCCAGGGTGGCGCCATCCTCAACCACACGGAGACAGACTGAATGCTTGCCCTGTTTTTCGAAATGATGCCGAAAGTGGGCCACATGGATCATTACTTCCGGCATGTGGCGATGCTCAAGCCGGTGCTGGCAGAGCACACCGGCCTCAACTGGCTGGACCGGTTCATGTCCACCAGCCAGGACGGCAAGATCCTGTCGCACCAGTTGTGGGAAGACGAGGCTTCGATCATCCGCTGGCGTGAGAACCAGCATCACCTGGGCTCGCAGAACGCCGGCCGCAACAAGCACTTTGCGGATTATCGCATCCGCATCATCGAGATTGCGCGCCATGACAAGGATGCTGCTGCGGGTGACGTCTGCGAGGTAGCGGCAAACGGAAGCTGGGTTGTTGCAGGACACGGGCAGGGCGCTGCGCTGGAGGGCGGCGACGAGCAGTTCAGAAGCGTCAACCGCGACAATGGCTACGTGACGCTGGCTGCTGCAGGGTCCGCCGAAGAGGCCATGCACAGGCTGGATGGGTGGCTGGAGAACAAGAACCACGCCTGGGCAATCGCCGGGCGCATCATCCGCGACTACGGCATGTTCGACCGGGCGCACGCACCTCACCCATGAGTGGCGCGCGCGGTCTTTCCTGCCTTTAGCAGCAGTATTGCCCCGGTCATGTTCATGGCGATGGCCAGCCACAGCATCAACTCATAACCGCCCGCCAGCCACAGCAGTGAGCCGATGCTTGGGCCGAGCGCAAAACCGGCGATGTAGACGGTGGCAGTCAAACCGGAGATGACGCCGAAATCCTTGCGGCCCAGCAATTCCGCGGTCAGCACCGGGCGAATGATGCTGGTGACGCCGTTGCCGGCCCCTTGCGCGATGACGAACGGCACCAGCAGCAGTGGCAAGGCGGTGGCGCCGATCAGGCACAAGGCAGCAAAGGCAAGGCTGGCCTGGCAGGTCAGGGCTATGGCGAGGCTGGACACCCGGCGTTCGACCGACAGCATGACGAGCCGGCCAATCACCTGCATCGGGCCTATAAATGCAATGGCCAGGACGCCTGTCTGGGGGTTCATGCCGCGTTCTGCGAGCAGCGGCAACAGGTGGGTCAGCATCATGCCGTGGTTGAGCGCCAGCATGGCAAAACCCAGCGCCAGTGCCCAGAACTCCGGTTGCCGGACGATGCGGGCGGCTTTGGAACCTTCAAGGCTTGGCATTGGAGCCAGGTGGCCGCCGGTGCGTTCTGCCGTGCGGGCTGCCTGCCAGATCAACGGCACGGCAACCAGTATCAGCACGGCGGCCGATGCCAGCAACGCATTGCGCCAGCCGAAGGCGGTGGAGAGGTAGTAGGCGGCCGGGTAGGACACCGTGCCGGCAAGCCCAGCCACCAACGAAACGGCCGTGATGGCGCGGCGCGCACTCGCGCCCATTGTACGGGTCAGCACTGAAAAGCACGGCTCATACAGGCATCCGGCCAGCACAATACCCATGACTGCCCACACCGCGTAGAACTGCCACAGTGCCGTTACTTGCGACAGCACAACCAGTAGCAACGAGCCTGCCAGTCCACACCCGGCCAGCAGCGCAGGGCCGTGGCCACGGTCGATCAGACGGCCGGAAAAGGGTGCCAGCAGGGCTGATATCAGCACGCATACCGTGAATGCGCCGGTCAGGTGCGGGGTGGACCATCCGGGATCGGCGTTCCACTGCACCACGAGGGCGGGAAAGATGTAATACAGTCCGGCCCACAACAGCGTCTGGGCGACCGCGATTGGCCACACGATCCTGTGGAAACTGGAAGCCGGCATCTGAGCCTCTGGAGTCGTCGCCCCGACATCGGTTCGTGAAGGCGCTGCGGCAAGGTCACACTTGCTTTCTTGCTTTTGCAAGACTACAAGCCCTCATCAGTTTCATGACACACCTTAATTTGCAAGGAGACGAGCTTAATGGCGCGCGTCACCGTTGAAGACTGCATAGAGAAACTCCCCAACCGGTTTGAGCTGGTTCTCATGTCCGCCCACCGGGCTCGCATGATTTCGCAGGGTGCCCCCCTGACGCTGGACCGCGACAACGACAAGAACCCTGTGGTTGCGCTGCGCGAGATTGGCGACGCCACCATCGACGTGGAAGACCTGCGCGAAGATTATGTGCACTCGATGCAGAAACATGTCGAAGTCGACGAGCCGGAAGACAGCGCCGTGCCGCTGCTCACCGATGGCCAGGCCTCCGACCAGGCTGCCACCGCTGCCGAGCCTGACAATCAGGATGGCTATGGCCGGATGTCCGAAGATGACCTGCTGCGCGGCCTGGAAGGCCTGCCGCCAGCGGAAAGCCCGGGCTCGCAGCGCTCAGGCTACTAACTTGCATGGCAGTGCGCTGCCAGAGACGTACAGCCGCAGCCGGAGCATGATCAAGTGCTCCGGCTGTTTTGTTTTTTCCCTGCAGGTACCATCTGCTAGGCTATCCGGATCCTCACCTAGAATCGGGATGAACAACGCGCGATGATGCGTCAGTACGAGTTGGTTGAACGGGTCATGAGCTATGATCCGCAAGCCGACGAAGACATGCTGAACAAGGCCTACGTCTATGCGATGAAAGCGCATGGGCACCAGGTGCGTGCGTCGGGTGATCCGTACTTTACCCACCCGCTCGAAGTTGCCGCCATCCTGACCGAGATGCGGATGGATGATGCGACCATCGCCGCCGCCTTGCTGCATGACGTGGTGGAGGATACCGAGGCCACCCTGCAGCAGATCGAGGACCTGTTCGGCACCGAGATATCCGGTCTGGTAGAGGGCCTCACCAAGATCAAGCGGCTGGACCTGATCACCAAGGAAGCCGCACAGGCAGAAAACCTGCGCAAACTGCTGCTGGCCATGGCGCGCGATGCCCGGGTGCTGCTGGTCAAGCTGGCGGACCGGCTGCACAACATGCGCACCCTGCACCACGTGAAGCCGGACAAGCGCAGCCGCATTGCCCAGGAAACCATGGACATCTATGCCCCGCTGGCGGGCCGCATGGGCATGCATGCCATGCGCGAGGAATTGGACGACATCGCGTTCGAGGCGCTCTACCCGGAAGCGCGCGAAGGCATCATGAAGCGGCTTGAAACGCTGAGGGCCGAGTCCGGCGACATCCTGACCAACATCGAGGAGCGGCTGACCGACCAGCTTGCCGCACATGGCATTACCGCGAACGTGACGGGCCGTGAGAAGAAGCCGTATTCGATCTGGCGCAAGATGCAGCGCAAGGACCTGTCGCTTGGCCAACTGTCGGACATTTTCGGCTTCCGGGTCATCGTGGGCAACATTGCCGACTGCTATCGCGCGCTGGGCGTGGCGCATGCCACCTGGCGCGTGGTGCCGGGCCGGTTCAAGGATTACATCTCCAACCCCAAGCAGAATGATTACCGGTCGATCCACACCACCATCATCGGCCCGCACCGCAAGCGCGTGGAACTGCAGATTCGCACGGACGACATGGATGCTGTGGCTGAACGGGGGGTGGCGGCGCACAGCTTCTACAAGGATGTGGCAGACCCGATGGCGGCTGAACGCGGTGCGCGCGTGGAGCAGGGCGATTCCAACGCCTTCAAGTGGTTGCGTTCGCTGGTCGAGAGCATGGCGGAGGGCGATCACCCTGGCGAGTTTCTCGAACACACCCGGCTTGAACTGTTTGCCGACCAGGTGTTCTGCTTCACACCCAAGGGCGCGCTGATTGCGTTACCGAAAGGCGCCAACGCCATCGACTTCGCCTACGCCGTTCACACCGACGTCGGCAATTCCTGCGTCGGGTGCCGGATCAACGGCCGGCATGCGCCGCTGATGACGGAACTGGGCAATGGCGATGAAATCGAAATCATCCGTTCGCAGGCCCAGACACCGCCGGCTGCCTGGGAAAAGGTCGCTCACACCGGCAAGGCGCGCGCTGCAATCCGCCGGGCCACGCGCATTGCAGTGCGTGACCAGTATGCCGGGCTCGGCACTGAAATACTTGAGCGCCAGCTGGCCCGGTTCGAGGCGGTGTACGATACAAAACTGGCATCGGAGGCGTTTCGCAAGCTGGGCGTCAGTTCGCTGGACGATGGCCTTGCTGCGCTGGGCCGGGGCGAGATTCCGGTAAGCGACTTGCTGACCGCGTTAGGCTTCGACGTGAACGAGGCCAAGACCCGGCGCGAGATCAGGCGGACCAGCCATGCCAAGAAAGACACCGGCAAGCGCTCGCTGGCCGTGCGAGGGGTCAACAGCAACTTGCCGCTGAAGATCGACGAAGCGACCGGGGCCGTGCCGGGCGAGCGCATCGTCGGCATCCTCAAGCGCGGCGAAGGCATTACAATTTATCCAATTTTCTCCGAAGCTCTTCAAAAGTTCGATGATGAACCCGATTTATGGATAGATCTTGCCTGGGCCGAGGACGTGGATGGCGACCTGTACCCGGCCAGGTTGCACGTGGTGCTGCACAATGAAGTTGGCGCGCTTGGCCAGTTGACGCAATGTATCGCAGAAGGCGGCGCCAACATCGAGAACCTGCAGATGACGACACGTGCACGTGATTTCTACAACATTGACGTGACTGTCGAGGTTGAGGATATCAGGCACCTGAACCGGATCATCAACGAACTTGCCCGAAAACCGCTGATTTCATCGGTGACACGGGCCACCGGAAACGCCTGAGACGAACAAGACCAGACTGACGGACGCGATCAACATGCTTACACAAGACCAGGTTCTCGACGAGTTTCGCGCAGCAGGCGCGCTTCTCGAAGGCCACTTCATCCTGTCGTCGGGGCTGCACAG
This sequence comes from uncultured Anderseniella sp., assembly GCA_964390445.1. GTDB lineage: Bacteria > Pseudomonadota > Alphaproteobacteria > Rhizobiales > Aestuariivirgaceae > Anderseniella. The sequence continues at coordinate 18,561 of CAYMJJ010000024.1, read as the reverse complement.
TCCCCGCTACCTGCAGTGCGCGCGGGTGCTTATGGATGCGTCGCGCGCTGACCGGCTGTGCGCAACACTGGCTGCAAAGGTACGGGCTGCGAGCTTCGGCAGCATTGACCTGGTGGTATCGCCGGCCATGGGCGGCGTGATCGTAGGCTACGAGATGGGACGCCAGCTTGGAGTGCCGGCCATCTTTTGCGAGCGGGTTGAAGGCACGCTGACGTTTCGCCGCGGCTTCGACATTGCCGCTGGGGCGCGCTGCCTGATGGTTGAGGACATCGTGACCACCGGGTTATCGTCACGCGAGTGCATTGCCGCCATCAATGCGCAAGGCGGACAGACCATCGGCGCGGCCTGCCTGATCGACCGCTCCGGCGGCAAGGCGGATGTCGGCGTGCCGTTGGTTTCGCTGGCCGAGCTTGAAGTGCCGGCCTATGAACCGACAATGCTGCCGCCCGAGCTGGCAGCCATTGAAGCCATCAAGCCGGGCAGCCGTGGCCTGAAGTCCTGACAACCGGCTACCGTAAAGGCAAGACGTCCCAATGATCCTGAAACGGCGCGACTCAGTTGGATTCTGGCGGAAGGCCCGAAACATTTTCTGGCCGGAGATCGGCTTCAACCGCGCGGCGAAATACATGTCGCACAAGGTCAACCGTATCAGCGGTTCGCCGCATGCCATCGCCATCGGGTTCGCTGCCGGGGCGTTTGCCTCGTTCACGCCGGCAATCGGGTTTCACTTTTTCCTTGCAGCATTCATTGCATGGGTGATCGGCGGCAATATCCTGGCGTCCGCCATCGGCACGGCGGTGGGCAACCCGCTGACGTTTCCGTTCATCTGGTTTGCCACCCATAACGCCGGCAGCATGATCCTCGGGCAGCAGGGCAGGCAACATATCAACCTGAGCGTGCCGGACGGTGGCATGGCGCTGATGTTCACCGATCCGGTCACCTTCTTTGCCGATCTGTGGGCGGGGCTTGAACCGGTGTTCTGGCCTATGTGCGTCGGTGCGGTGCCGCTGGGGCTGGCCTGTGCCGTGGTGTGCTATTTCGTGCTGAAGCCCGCCGTCACGCGATACAAGGTGCGCCGTGCGATCATCCGCGAGCGCCGCAAGGCTGAACTGCGCGAAAGGCGCAGCGCCGAGGCCGCCCGTCTGGAAGCGCTGGTCAGCAACGACAGGACTGCGGCCCCGGAGCGTTCGAAATGATCCTCGGTGTTGGCAATGACATGGTGGACATCCGCCGTATCGAACAGACGCTGGAGCGGTTCGGCGAGCGGTTCCTGGATCGCATCTTCACGCCCGTCGAGCGGGCCAAGTCCGACCGGCGCATGCAGCGTGCCGCTTCCTATGCGAAGCGGTTTGCCGCAAAGGAAGCCTGTTCCAAGGCACTGGGAACGGGGTTCCGCAAGAGTGTTTACTGGCGCGACATGGGAGTGGTGAACCTCGCCAGCGGGCGGCCCACCATGAAGCTCACCGGTGGCGCGCTGACGCAGCTCGATTCGATGGTGCCGGACGGCATGCAGGCTGATATCCACGTCACCATCACCGACGATTACCCATGGGCACAGGCCATCGTCATCGTCTCTGCAGTGCCGCGTTCCGATGACCCGGGGCGAATGTGACGCTGTTGCAATTTCACCGATAAACTGCGACATGACACGCGAAGCGGCGCAAACGACTTTCGGTTCGGGTACATATCTGTGCCCTGCCGGCGATTGACCAGGAAAGAACAGATCATGCCTTCAGACGTGAACCGGTCACGCAAGAAGACAGAAGACGGCGGCTGGGAGACGATCAAGGTCATCATTCAGGCCCTCTTGATTGCATTCGTTGTCAGGACGTTCTTCTTCCAGCCGTTCAATATTCCGTCAGAATCGATGGTGCCGACATTGCGCGTAGGCGATTATCTGTTCGTCAACAAGCTGAGCTACGGCTATTCGAAATACTCGTTCAACTTCACGTTCGGACTGCTGGGCAACACCCTGTTCAAGTTCGGTCCGGTGCCGATCGAAGGCCGCATCTTTGCCAGCCTTCCCGAGCGTGGCGACGTCGTCGTGTTCAAGCTGCCGACCGACAACGAGACCGACTACATCAAGCGGGTCATCGGGCTGCCAGGTGACAAGATCCAGATGGTCGAGGGCGTGCTTCACATCAACGGCACCCCGGTCGAGATGAAGCCGCTGGAGGGCTTCATCAACCCCGATCATCGCAGCAAGCGTGAAGTGAAGCAGTTCGAGGAAAGCCTGCCGAACGGCACCACGCACAAGATCATCGACCTGTACAAGTCCGATGCCGATGACACCGAGGTCTACACGGTTCCCGAAGGCCAGTACTTCATGATGGGCGACAACCGCGACAACTCGACCGACAGCCGTTTCCTGAACGAAGTGGGCTTCGTGCCGTATGAAAACATGGTTGGAAAAGCCACCATCCTGTTCTTCTCGCACGGGCCGGACGGGGCATTCTGGGAAGTCTGGAAGTGGCCGACGAACATTCGCTGGAGCCGGCTGTTCCGCTTCGTAGAATGATACGGCGGGATGAAGCCATGGCTGCGCTGGAGCAGCGGCTCGGCTACAACTTCAACGACATGAGCCTGCTCGACCGGGCCCTGACCCACGCCAGCGGCACCGTCAGGGGCGGGCAGGGCAACAATGAACGCCTTGAGTTCCTGGGCGACAGGGTGCTGGGGCTTGTGGTTGCACAGAACCTGTACGAGCAGCATGATGCGGTGCCGGAAGGCGAACTTGCACGCATGTTCAACGCCATGGTGCGGCGCGAGATGTGCACGGCTGTGGCCAAACGGCTTGAGATAGGACCTGCCCTGCAACTGGCCGGCAAGGGCAAAAATCGCACTGTCATCACCGACAATATCCTGGGCGATGCCTGCGAGGCGCTGATTGCCGCAATCTACCTTGACGGGGGCCTTGAAGCGGCAGCGGCGTTCATCACCGCCAACTGGCGTGAAGCGCTGGAGCAGGCACCGGGCATGCGCAAGGATGCCAAGACAGTGCTGCAGGAATGGGCGGCTGCCCGGTCCTTGCCGGCGCCGGCTTACGAGATTACCGGCCAGTCAGGTCCGGACCATGAGCCGTTGTTTACCGTGCGCCTTGACATCAAGGACCGCGAACCGGCCGAAGGTGTGGCAGGATCGCGCCGGATGGCAGAACAGACGGCTGCAACCAATTTCCTCAAACGGGAGAAGATCTGGAAATGAACGAGACCTCCCCGATGCAGGAGCAACCATCACCCGAAGGCCGCAAGTGTGGCTTCGTTGCGCTGATTGGCGCACCCAACGCGGGCAAGTCGACGCTGTTGAACCAGCTTGTGGGCACCAAGATCGCCATTGTCACGCACAAGGTTCAGACCACGCGCGCCCGCATCCGGGCCATCGCGCTGGAAGGTGACAGCCAGATCATCTTCGTCGACACGCCCGGAATCTTTGCCCCCAAGCGCAAGCTGGACCAGGAAATGGTGAAGGCAGCCTGGGCCGGGGCTGCCGAGGCGGATGCAACGGTATTGCTGATCGATGCCAGGGACGGGCTGAACGATGAAAACCGCAAGATCGTGGAAGGCCTGAAAGAGGCCGGCCTGAACCCCATCCTGGCGATCAACAAGATCGACACGGTGCCGAGTGAAAGGCTGCTTGTGCTGGCAGACGAGTTGAACAAGCTGCACCCCTTTACCGACACCTTCATGATTTCCGCCATGAAGGGGCACGGCGTGCAGGACCTGAAGAAGACGCTGGCGGGGCGCATGCAGGAAGGCCCGTGGCTTTATCCCGAAGACCAGGTAGCCGACTTGCCGCTACGCATGCTGGCGTCCGAGATCACGCGCGAGAAGCTGTACCTGCGGCTGCACGACGAACTGCCTTATGCATCGACCGTCGAGACAGAAACCTGGGAAGAGCGCAAGGACGGTTCGGTGAAGATCGAGCAGGTTGTGTTCGTAGAGCGCGACAGCCAGAAGAAGATCGTGCTGGGCAAGGGCGGGCAGACCATCAAGGCGATTGGCCAGGCCGCGCGCGGCGAGATTTCCGAAGCGATCGGGCAGAAGGTGCATCTGTTCCTGTTCGTGAAGGTGCGCGAGAAATGGGCCGAAGACCCGGAAAGATTGCGCATGATGGGGCTGGACCCGCGCTAGCCGGTCCCGTGGGAGAACCCGCATGGAATGGCAGGGTGACGGTCTGATCCTCAATGTGCGCCGGCATGGCGAGACATCGGCCATCATCGACGTGCTGACCCGTGATCGCGGGCGCCATTCCGGCCTGGTGCGCGGGGGGCGTTCGCGCACGCAAAGGCCGGTGTTGCAGGCCGGCAACCTTGTGCACCTGGTCTGGCGTGCGCGCCTTGAGGACCATCTGGGCCTGTTCAGCGCCGACCCGCAGCGGATGATCGTGGCCGGCGTGATCGACGACATGCCACGGCTGGCAGCCGTGACCACCGTGACAACGCTTGCCAGCCTCCTGCCCGAGCGCGAGCCGCATCCGCGCATCTATGATGCCGCCATGCTGCTGCTCGATCACCTGAACGATGACGACATCTGGCCCGCGCTGCTGGTGCGCTGGGAACTGGGGCTGCTGGATGAGCTTGGTTTTGGGCTGGACCTTGAACGCTGCGCCGTATCCGGCAACCGGGCGGGGTTGGCCTACGTGTCACCGCGCACCGGCAAGGCGGTGACTGCCGCTGAAGGCGTGGCGTGGAAGGACAAGCTGTTGCCGTTGCCGGGCTTTCTTGCAGGCGCTGGCGGCGCACCTGACCGTGAGCAGGTGGCGGACGGCTTGCGCCTGACCGGGCACTTCCTGGCGCGGCATGTGTTCGAGCCCCGCGGCATTGCACCGCCGGAACAGCGAAGCAGGATTGTCAGGTGGCTCAAGACCGGTTAGCACCTCAGGCCATGAGAAGTTATTCATTCACCCACGCCATCACCCGCCTGCCGGGCGCAAGCATCACCGGCGGCTTGCGCGCCGTTGATACAGGGTCGCCAGATCTCGCCACGTTACTCACGCACCACGCGGACTATGTCGCGGCGCTGCGATCTACCGGCGCCGAGGTGCGGGTGCTTGAGGCGCTGGACGAATTTCCCGATGCCGTTTTCGTCGAGGACACCGCGCTGTGCCTGCCGGAAGGGGCTGTCGTGATGCGTCCCGGCGCACCGACTAGACTGGGTGAAGCCGAACGGATGCGTCCGGTGCTGCAAGAAATCTACGCCGATGTGCGCGTAGTCATGGCTCCAGCCACCATCGAAGGCGGCGACATATTGGTGACGGAGACCGAAATTCTGGTCGGCACTTCAGCACGGACCAGCGAGGCAGGCATTGCCGTGCTGGCCGGTCTTGTGGCGGATTGGGGCTACAAGGTGCGTACCGTCAACACGCCTGAAGGCGTACTGCACTTCAAGACCGACTGCTCATTGCTGGACGAAGAGACGGTGCTTTCCACGCGGCGGTTGGCAGAGTCAGGGTGTTTTGACGGGTATCGCGTCATCCATGTCGCTGATGGTGAGGAAGCAGCTGCAAACACCATCCGTTTCAACGAGCTTGTGCTGATGCCGGCCGGATTTCCTGCCACCCGCGATGTGCTGGCCGATGCGGGCTACACCGTGCGCGAGATTGGCAATTCCGAAGCGGCGAAGCTGGATGGTGGCATGTCTTGCCTCAGCTTGCGCCTGTCGCCCCTGCGCTGATTGTGCCATTGCAGCAGGTTCTCATCCTGCTAGAACTTCAGCAAGCCGACCGACACAACAACCGGGAAACCTGATCATGCTGGGCCGCCTGAACCACGTTGCCATTGCCGTGCCAAACCTCGACGCCGGAACGCAAGTTTACCGGTCGATGCTGGGTGCGCACGTTTCCGAACCGCAACCAGAGCCCGATCATGGCGTCACGGTGGTGTTCGTGGAGTTGCCCAACACCAAGATCGAATTGCTGGAGCCGCTGGGCGAGGGCTCTCCGATTGCAGCATTCCTGGAAAAGAACCCGGCAGGCGGCATCCATCACGTATGCTACGAAGTTGAAGACATCATCGCTGCGCGCGATCACCTGAAGGCCGAGGGCGCCCGGGTGCTGGGCACCGGTGAGCCGAAGATCGGCGCGCATGGCAAGCCCGTGCTGTTTCTTCACCCGAAGGACTTCTGCGGCACGCTTGTCGAACTCGAGCAGGCGTAAGCGGTTATGATTATCGATTTTCTCACCGGTTTTGCCGTCTTCTTCATCATCTGGTGGCTGGTGCTGTTCACGGTGCTGCCGTGGGGTATGCGCTCTGCCCATGAATCAGGTGATGAAGTGAAGCCAGGCAATGACCGTGCGGCACCGGCACAGGTCAACATCTTGCGCAAGTTCGCGGTGACAACGCTGGTTTCGCTTGTGGCTTACGGGTTCTATTACTGGCTGATGTACTACAGCGACCTGACGCTGCTTGACCTGCCGTTCTTGCCGAGAATGCCGGACATGAGCAACTGAGACGCGTGGGACGATCCGGTCTGCTGCCCAGCAAAAAAGGCAGGGACGCGATGCCCTGCCTTGAACTTGTGTGTGATTTGATCGCCCGATTTGGTAAGGGCGTTTCCTCCCCAGACTTTACGTCCGGCCAGCAACTCGTTGGCTGCGTTGAAGCGGACAATACAAGATTGCCCGGCGTTGTAAAGTCAAAATGTCGCAGTGGTGCTGCAAGGGGCTGAGCAGGCTCACAGTTCGACTTTGTCAAACCGCAATGTTTCCATTAAGAACGCCCCGAACCACATCCGCCTGCCGCTTAAGGCAGCTGCCGAGCAGAGACCCCAGATGAAACTCAGCCAGTATTTCCTGCCCATCCTGCGTGACGACCCCAAGGAAGCCGAGATCGTCTCGCACCGGCTGATGCTGCGGGCCGGCATGATCCGGCAGGAAAGCGCGGGCATCTATTCGTGGCTGCCGCTGGGCTACAAGGTGTTGCGCAACATCGAACAGATCGTGCGCGAGGAGCAGAACCGGGCAGGGGCTATCGAGGTGCTGATGCCGACAATCCAGTCGGCCGACCTGTGGCGCAAGTCGGGCCGCTACGACGACTACGGCAAGGAAATGCTGCGCATCACCGACAGGCACGAGCGCGACATGCTGTTCGGTCCCACCAACGAGGAGATGATCACCGACATATTCCGTTCGGGCGTACAATCCTACAAGGACGTGCCGCGCAACCTGTACCACATCCAGTGGAAGTTCCGCGACGAGGTACGTCCGCGCTTCGGCATCATGCGGGGCCGCGAGTTCCTGATGAAGGATGCCTACTCGTTCGACCTGTCGGTCGAAGCGGGCAAGCATTCGTACAACAAGATGTTCGTGTCGTACCTGCGCACCTTTGCCCGCATGGGGCTGAAGGCCATTCCGATGCGCGCCGAGACCGGCCCTATTGGCGGCGACATGAGCCACGAGTTCCTCATCCTGGCCGACACGGGCGAGTCGGAAGTGTTCTTCGACAAGGCGTTCCACGACTTCGACTGGTCGGCCTTCGACATCGATTATGATGACGAGGCAGCCGTGGCCCGGGTGGTAGATGAGTTCACGTCAAAGTATGCTGCAACGGACGAGATGCACGATGCTGCCGAATACGAAAAGCTGCCATCAGATCGCCGCGTCAATGGCCGGGGCATCGAGGTCGGGCACATTTTCTTCTTCGGCGACAAGTACTCCAAGCCGCTGGGCTGCCAGGTGCAGGGCCCGGACGGCAAGCCGGTGACCATCCAGTCCGGCTCGTACGGTGTTGGGGTGTCGCGGCTGGTGGGCGGCATAATCGAGGCCAGTCATGACGATGCCGGCATCATCTGGCCGGAAGCCGTGGCACCGTTCCGCATCGGGCTGATCAACCTGAAGTCGGGCGACGCCGAAACCGACGCTGCCTGCAACGAGTTGTACCGGCTGTTCCAGCAGCAGGGCAACGAGGTGCTGTACGACGACACCGACAACCGCGCCGGCGGCAAGTTTGCCACCATGGACCTGATCGGCTTACCGTGGCAGGTCATCGTCGGCCCGCGCGGCCTCAAGGAGGGCAAGGCCGAATTGAAGAATCGCGCTACTGGTGAGCGCGAGGAGGTCTCTTTGGAGGCACTCAAGTCGCGCTTTGCAAACTGAACCGGAGAACTCCTGAATGGCCTCGACCGATACCGCTCCGTTCTCTTCCTTTGAACGCATGATCTCGGCGCGGTACCTGCGGGCACGCCGCAAGGAAGGCTTCATCTCGGTCATTGCCGGGTTTTCGTTTGTCGGCATCCTGCTGGGCGTTGCCACGCTGATCATCGTCATGGCAGTGATGAACGGCTTCCGCACCGAACTGCTCAACAAGGTTCTGGGCTTCAACGGTCATGCGATGGTGTACTCGGCCAACGCGCTGCCGATCCCCGACTTTGAGGAACGTGCCCGGAAGCTGTCGGAAACGCCTGGCGTCATTCGCGCGGTGCCGTTCGTCGAAGGCCAGGCGATGGCGTCGTCGGCGCGCACATCATCCGGTGTGCTGGTGCGCGGGCTGACGCTGGACAGCCTGACCAAGATCCCATCCGTCAACAACGAGAAGTTGCGCGGTTCACTGGAGAACTTTGACGAAGGCAGCGGTGTGGCCGTAGGTTATCGCCTTGCATGGAAGCACGGGCTGAACATCGGCGACCAGATGACGTTGGTATCGCCGGAAGGCCCGGCCACCATTTTCGGCACCGCCCCGCGCATCCGGTCATTTCCTGTCGTTGCCACTTTCGAAATAGGCATGTCGGAATACGACGGCTCGGTCATCTACATGCCGATGAAGGAAGCCCAGGACTTCTTTGCCCAGGAAGATGGGGCAAGCGCCATCGAGGTGATGGTGCAAAAGCCTGACGAGATCGACGAATACGTGCCGCAGATGGCGGCCAGCGCCGGGGCGGATCTGCAGTTCGTGACCTGGAAGACCTCCAACCAGACCTTCTTCAACGCGCTGCAGGTCGAGCGGAACGTGATGTTCCTGATCCTCACGCTGATCATCCTGGTGGCGGCGCTGAACATCATTTCAGGCCTCATCATGCTGGTGAAGGACAAGGGAAAGGACATCGCCATCCTGCGCACCATGGGTGCAACGCGCGGATCGATCCTGCGGATATTCTTCATGACCGGTGCCGCCATTGGCCTGGCCGGCACGCTGGCCGGTATCGCGCTCGGCGTCATCGTGTGCCTGAACATCGAGAACATCCGCCAGGGGCTGTCGTGGCTGTCTGGTACGGAGCTGTTTTCACCGGAGCTTTACTACCTGTCGCGGATGCCGGCTGAAATGAACGTCAATGAAACCATCATGATCGCGCTGCTCGCCATTGGATTATCGTTCATTGCCACAATCTATCCGGCGCGCCGGGCCGCCAGGCTCGATCCGGTGGAGGCGCTGCGTTATGAATGACCAGTCAGGACGTGCGCCCACCCCTGCCTTGAGGCTTGACAGCATCGGCCGGGTCTACACGCAGGGCCACCGCACCATTGACGTGTTCAAGCAGCTTTCGCTGAGCGTCTATTCCGGCGAGGTCGTGGCGCTGGTTGGTCAGTCCGGTACCGGCAAGTCGTCGCTGCTGCATATCGCGGGGTTGCTGGAACGACCGACCGCCGGCGACGTTTATATCGCGGGCGAGAACTGCACCCAGCTTGACGACAACGCCATGACGCGGGTGCGGCGGCTGGGCATCGGGTTCGTGTACCAGTTCCACCACCTGCTGCCGGAATTCTCCGCGGTTGAGAATATCGTCATGCCGCAACTCATTGCCGGTGCGAGCAAGGCCGATGCAGAAGCCCGCGCACGCCACCTGCTGGACCGGCTTGGCCTGACCAAGCGGGCTGACCATCGCCCGGCTGAACTGTCCGGTGGTGAGCAACAGCGCGTGGCCATTGCGCGCGCGTTGGCAAACCGGCCATTGCTGTTGCTGGCCGATGAGCCGACGGGTAACCTCGATCCTGAAACGGCAGGCCGGGTGCATGGCGAGTTTCTGGCGCTGATCCGCGACGAAGGGCTGGCTGCGCTGATCGCCACCCACAACCTCGAGCTTGCCCGCAGCATGAGCCGCGTGGTGCAGTTGCACGGTGGCCAACTGGTGGAGATCTGAGAAGTCATGAAGGCGGTTTTTCATCACAACCAGTTGCTGCACAATCCGCAACGCTATTTGCAGCGCGGTCATATCGTCGGCTTTCCGGAGCAGCCAGAGCGCGCCAAGCGGCTGCTCCAGGGCGTTCGCGCCGCAGGATGCGAGATGCATGCAGCCCGCGCGCACGGAGAAGCAGCGATCCTGGCCGTGCACACCTCGCGCTATGTGAAATTCCTCGACAATGCGTGGCGCAAGTGGAACCGGCCCAAGGGCAAGGCCTATGAAGAGGTGATGTCCTCAATCCGCCCCGTCGAGAAGCCGGCGCGTTATCCGTCCGACATTCTCGGCCAGGCCGGCTGGCACCAGCAGGACTTTTCCTGCCCGATCACCGAACACACCTGGCAGGCGGTTCGTGCCTCCGCCGATACGGCACTGTCGGCCGCCGAACTGGTGGCAGAAGGCGAGCGTGTGGCCTACGCGCTGTGCCGTCCGCCGGGCCACCATGCCTATGCCGACCGGGCAGGCGGGTTCTGCTATCTCAACAACACGGCCATTGCTGCCCAGTACCTGCGAGGGTACTGGGACCAGGTCGCCGTGCTCGATATCGACGTGCACCACGGCAACGGCACGCAGGGCATCTTCTACAACCGCTCCGACGTGCTGACGGTGTCGATCCATGCCGACCCGAAGAAGTACTATCCGTTCTACTACGGCTACGAAAACCAGCGCGGCAAGGGTCCGGGCACAGGCTACAACATCAACATTCCGGTGCCGGTAAAGTCCGACGACGAAGTGTGGATGGGTGCGCTGGAAATGGCGCTCGGCGAAATCCAGGACGCGGCACCGGGCGCGCTCGTACTGGCGCTCGGGCTGGACGCGCACGAGGCCGACCCGCTCAACGGCGGTGCCGTGACGACCGCAGGATTTACGCGAATGGCGGCTGCAATCGCCCAGCTGGGTGTACCCACGGTCATCGTGCAGGAAGGCGGTTACCTGACCGACGACCTCGAGAACAATCTGGCCGCGTTCCTCAAAGGTTTCGGTGGGTAGGCAGCAACAGGCTGTGTCCACCGGGGCCGCGCTGCGCTAATCTCGTGCCCATGTCCGACTCATTCCCAGTCAGCTTCATTCATCTGCGCGCGCATTCGGCCTATTCGCTGTCCGAAGGCGCGTTGCCGATCAAGCTGCTGGGCAAACTGGCGGTCGAGCACAAGATGCCGGCGCTGGCCATCACCGACACCGGCAACCTGTTCGGCGCGCTGGAATTTGCCGACGAGATGAAATCAAAGGGTGTGCAGCCCATTGTCGGGTGCACCTTGCAGGTCGATTGCGGCGACGGTCCGGAAGGCCCGCAAAAGGGCATGAATGGCCGTGAGCTGTCACGGCTGGCGCTGCTGGCCAAGGATGAGGCTGGCTACCGCAACCTGATGAAGCTGTCGAGCAAGGCCTACCTCGACGCGCCGGATGGCGAACTTCCGCACGTCAACCTTGACGACATCGAGCGTTTCAACACCGGCCTGATCTGCCTGACCGGCGGTCCCGGCGGGGTTGTCAACCGGCCGCTGATCGACAGCCAGATGACGCTGGCACGCAGCAGGTGCGAGCGATTGAAAGCCATCTTCGCAGACCGGCTCTATGTCGAACTGCAGCGCCACGGCATGCACGAGGAGCGCACCGCCGAGGCTGGCCTGATCGACCTGGCCTATGACCTCGAACTGCCACTGGTTGCCACCAACGAGCCATACTTCGCCAAGGCCGATGACTTTGCCGCCCACGATGCATTGATCTGCATCGCCGAAAGCGAAGTTATCGCCAATGACGACCGGCGCCGGTTGACACCAGACCACTATTTCAAGACGCAGGCTGAAATGGTGAGTCTTTTCGCAGACCTGCCCGAGGCGGTTGAGACCACCGTGGAGATCGCCCGGCGCTGCTCGTGGTTTCCGCACGGCATCGACCCGATCCTGCCGAAATTCACCTCTGGCGAGAATGCCCGCGACGAGGCAGAGGAACTGCGCGTGCAGGCCCGCCAGGGCCTTGCCAACCGGCTGGACGCGCTGGGGCTGGCGGAAGGTTTTACCCGCGAGGACTACGAGAAGCGGCTGGAGTACGAGCTCGATGTCATCATCACGATGGACTTTCCGGGCTACTTCCTGATCGTTGCCGACTTCATCAAATGGGCAAAGTCGCAGGGCATTCCGGTTGGGCCGGGGCGCGGATCGGGCCCCGGTTCGGTTGTCGCGTGGTCGCTGACCATCACGGACCTCGACCCACTTCGCTTCAACCTGGTTTTTGAGCGCTTCCTCAACCCCGAGCGCGTTTCGATGCCGGACTTCGATATCGACTTCTGCCAGGACCGCCGCGACGAGGTGATCGCCTATGTGCAGCAGAAATATGGTGTCGACCAGGTTGCCCAGATCATCACCTTCGGAAAGCTGCAGGCCCGCGCGGTGTGCCGCGATGTGGGCCGGGTGCTGCAGATGCCGTATGGCCAGGTGGACCGGCTGTGCAAGCTGATCCCCAACAACCCGGCCAATCCGGTCACGCTGCAGCAGGCCATTGACGGTGAGCCACGCCTGCAGGAAGAGCGCCGCCAGGACGAAACCACCGCCACCATGCTTGAAATCGCGCTCAAGCTGGAAGGGTTGTACCGGCATGCCTCGACCCATGCTGCCGGCGTGGTGATCGGTGACCGCCCGCTCGACGAGCTGGTTCCGCTATACCGCGATCCACGTTCGCCCATGCCGGTGACACAGTTCAACATGAAGCTGGTCGAAAAGGCCGGCCTGGTGAAGTTCGACTTCCTCGGCCTGAAGACGCTGACCGTACTCGACAAGGGCGTGAAACTGCTCAGTGCACGCGGTGTCGAGCTTGATCTCGCAGCGCTGCCGCTGGACGACGGCAAGACCTACGACCTGCTCAAGCGAGCCGAAACGGTGGGCGTGTTCCAGCTGGAGAGTTCCGGCATGCGCGACCTGATCCGCAAGGCCGAGCCGGGCAACATCGAGGACATCATCGCTCTCGTGGCGCTCTACCGGCCGGGTCCGATGGAGAACATCCCCAAATACATCGCTTCCAAGAAGGGCCTGGAAGCGCCTGAATTCCTTCATGAAAAGCTGACGCACGTGGTCGAGGACACCTACGGCATCATCATCTACCAGGAACAGGTGTTGCAGATCGCCCAGGTGCTGGCCGGATATTCGCTGGGTGAAGCCGACCTGTTGCGCCGCGCCATGGGCAAGAAGATCCAGGCCGAAATGGACGCCCAGAAGCAGCGCTTCGTTGAAGGCTCGGTGGACAATGGCGTCGACAAGCGCCAGGCAGAGGACATCTTCGAGCTGGTGAACAAGTTCGCCGGCTACGGCTTCAACAAGGCCCACTCGGCAGCCTATGGCCTGATCGCCTACCAGACAGCCTGGCTGAAGGCCAACCACCCGGTCGAATTCCTGGCCGCCTCCATGTCGCTGGACCGTGGAAACACCGACAAGCTGCTGGTGTTCAAGCGCGAAGCCGACCGGATGGGCGTTACTGTCAATCCCCCCGGCGTCAACCGCTCCGGGGTGGATTTCACGGTGGCCAACGGTGCCATCCAGTATTCGCTGGCGGCACTGAAGAACGTCGGTGAACAGGCGGTCGAGCATATCGTGGCGGTGCGTGACGAGGGCGGACCCTTCATGTCGCTGGGTGATTTTGCCCGCCGTATCGACCCGCGCATGATGAACAAGCGCGCGCTGGAGTCCATCGCCAAGGCCGGCGGATTCGACGAGCTTAACCCCAACCGGGCGCAAGTGCTGAAGGGCATCGAATCCATCATGGCGATGGCCAACCGCACAGCCACCGAAGCTGAAATCGGCCAGTCGGATTTCTTCGGTGGCGGCGGCGATGCGGGTGCCGAGGAGCTGCCGTTGCCGGCCACCGAGCCGTGGCTTCCGATGGACAAGTTGCAGGCCGAATTCGAGGCGGTGGGGTTCTATCTGTCTGGCCACCCGCTGGATGACTACCTCACGCTGCTGCCAAAGCTGGGCGCTGAGTCATGGGCCGGGTTCCGTGCCAAGGCACTCAATGGTGCGTCTGCCGCGCGGTTGATCGGCACTGTGACCTACAAGCAGGAGCGCCGCTCCAAGACCGGCAACAAGTTTGCCTTCATCGGCTTTTCCGACCCGACCGGCCAGTTCGAGGCGGTGTGTTTCTCGGACACGCTGAACGCCACCCGTGACCTGCTGGAAGCTGGCAAACCGTTGTTGCTGCGCGTCGAGGCCGACGTTGAAGGTGAAGAGATCAAGCTGCGCCTGCAGGGCGTCGAACCGCTGGATGACAGGGCCGACCGCGTGGCCATGGGCCTGAAGATTTTCGTGTCGGACACCAAACCGCTCGACCTGATCCAGTCGCGGCTGACCAACGGGGGCAATGCGCCGGTGCACCTGGTGATGAGCCTGCCGGACCGGCACGAAGTGGAGATTGCGCTGGGGCGCAAGTTCACGGTCAACCCCAAGATCAAGGCGGCCATCAAGGCTGTGCCCGGCGTGGTATACGTCGAGGATTTCTGATTCGCCTGCGAAGGAGGGGCGGTCAGCATGGATGAACTGGTCTGGATCGTGCTGATTGCCGGCAGCGTGTTTTTCCTGCCGCTGCTCCTTGCCATCGTCGCGCTCAACAAGGCGGAGAAGGTTTCCCGCGACCTGTTCAAGCTCCGCAACGAGTTCAACCTTCTCAAGGCGCAAGGCATTCAGCCGTCCGTCTCTCCTGCGGGCGCAGCACAGCAGTACGTCGAGGAGACACTGGCTGCTCCGCCCGAGTCCGAGCGTGTGCCGGAGGCCGTCGATGAGCCAACCTCGGAACAGGTGCCGCCTGAAACCGCAGCCAAGCCTGTCCCGGCCGCTGCCCGCGCCAGCCTGGAGGAGAAGCTCACCGGACGCTGGTTCGTCTGGATCGGCGCGCTGGCAATTGCGCTGGCAGGGCTGTTCCTGGTCAAGTACATGGCCGACCACGGTCTGCTCGGACCGGGAATGCGGGTTCTGCTGGGCCTTGCTGCCGGTGTGGCGCTGACTCTTGGCGGGGAATGGTTGCGGCGGCGGCCTTCGCAACAGAAGGCGTCCGCGCTTCAGCCCGACTACGTGCCGCAGGCCTTGTCCGCTGGCGGCCTCGCGGCGGTGTTTGCCAGCATCTACGCGGCTTCTGCGCTGTATGGTTTTATTGGCCCGGCGGTGACGCTGGCCGCCCTTGCCGTTACCGCGCTCGCCGCGTTTTCGCTGTCTGTGGTGCAGGGCCCGCTCACAGCCATAGTCGGCCTGCTGGGCGGGTTTGCCCTGCCGGCGCTGATGGAAAGCGCGGAGCCGTTTGCACCAGGCCTGTTCGGCTATTTTGCCGTCATCCTGATCGCGGCGATGGCGGTGATGGTCTGGCGGCCAGTGCTGTGGCTGGTGGCCGCCGCGATCGCGGCCAGCGCGTTCTGGGTACTGATCTGGCTTGTGGGACCGTTCGAGCGGGCAGACACGCTCACGCTCGGCCTGTTCGTCACCCTTCTGGGGGCCGGCTTTGCCTTCGCGGGCAGCCAGATATCGCGCGAGGCGCTGCCCGCTGCCTGGCACAAGCCGCTTGGCGGCGGCGGGGTGGACATGAACGCGGCTTTGCTGGCAGGCATTGTGGCTTGCGTCATGCTGCTGCTCATTGCCAGCCGCGACGGCTACGGCCACTGGTCCATCGTCTCGCTGGCCATCTTTTCCGTAGGGCTCGTGGCGTCGGCCATGCGTGCGCAACGATTCGACTTTCTCGGGCTGCTGGCCAGCCTTGCCATCCTGCTCATGTTTTCCGCCTGGGGATCACGGCTTCACCTTGAAGGCTGGCTGGGGCACTGGTTGGTGCCCGACACATCACCGTGGGCCGCGCAGGTGCCGGAAGAAGCGGCCGCGTATCTCAGGTATGTGGCAGGCTTCGGCCTTGCCGCGGCGGCTACCGGTTACGTGCTGTTGTGGCGTTCGGTAAGGCCGTGGGTATGGGCTACTGTTGCCTCCATGACGCCCATCGGCTTGATGATTGCCGCCTATGCGACCTTGCGCTCGCTGGAGCCGAGCGTCACCTGGTCGTTTGCGGGGCTGGTGCTTGCCGCGCTGTTCGTCGGCATGGCGGCGCGCCTGCGCACCGTGGCAGATGAAGCCGAGGCGCCGCGCCTTGCATTGGGCATCATGGCGATGGCCGTTTGCGCCAGCGTGTCGATGGCGCTGGCCTTCGTGCTGCGCGATGCCTGGCTGACGGCGTCACTGGCAGCACTTCTGGCGGCAACGGGCGCGATCTCGCGCCAACTCTCGCTGCCACAGCTGCGTTGGCCGGCGCTCATCATTGCGGTCGCGGTGCTTGGGCGGCTAACCCTCAACCACCACATACTCGACTATGACGAGGCCGCGTGGCTTGGCCGCTGGTGGGTGATCTATGGTTATGGCCTGCCGTTGCTGATGTTCCACCTCGCGTTCGTCCAGTTTTCCGGCGGCGAGCGGGGCGGGGACCTGCTGACCCGGGTGCTGGAAGGCGGGCGCATCGCGCTTGCTGCAATGCTGGTGTCGGCGATCATCCGCGTCGCCGTCGCCGGCAGCCTCGAGGCCGAGCGTTTCACGTTGCTGGAAGCAGGACTTCACGCCACAAGCTGGCTGGTTTCTGCGCTGGCCTGCTGGTGGCGGTACAACCTGCGCGGCGGCTTCATCGACATGTGGGCAGGCAGGGTGCTGACCGTGATGGGGGCGGGGCTCGTTGGCCTGTGCCTGTTCTCAGGTCTCAATCCTGTGCTCGACCGGCAGATGGTCGGCAACTGGCCGCTGGTCAATGCACTTGCTCCGGCTTACCTGCTGCCGGCCCTGCTGCTGGCGGGCATCGGCTACCTGGTGCGCGGCATGACCATGCCGCGAGTGTTGCACCGGGCAGGCCCGCCGCTGCTGCTGTCACTGCTGCTGGTCTGGCTGTCGTTCGAGGTGCGCCGCTGGTTTCATGCGCCTGACATGATGCACGCTGGTTGGGTCAGCACGGCAGAGACCTATACCTATTCGGTGGTCTGGCTGCTGTTTGCGCTGGTGCTATTGGCGGGTGGAATCCTGCTGCGGGCTGCTGCCTTGCGCTATGCCGCGCTGGCCGTGCTGGTGCTTGCCGTGCTCAAGGTGTTCCTGGTCGACCTGTCCGACCTTGAAGGGCTGTTCAGGGTTGCCTCGTTCCTGGGGCTGGGCCTGTGCCTCGTCGGCATCGGATTCATCTATCAGCGCTTCGTGGACCGGCCTGTCGGGAATGCAAACAGCTAGAACCCTGAAGCCTTCATGCCGGCGGTGATGACGATGACGACAACCATCACCGCTGCGCCACCGGCGGCCAGCTTCCACGCGTCCTGACGGCGCTTCAGGCCTGGCAGGCCAAGCGGCTTGATGATCTGGATCAGGGCTACGGCGGCCAGCAGGATTGCAATGAGCTTTGTCATGGGGTTCAGCGTGTGACACGCGAGACCCTTGCAATCAAGCAGCTTATGAGCCTATAAGCCCGCAGTTGCTGGCCGGAATGGTCCGGTCGGCGGCAAATTCACACGTGTCAGAGCGGTTCGCCTCACGCAGGTTCTTCCTGCCACATAGAGGTGCCAACCATCCGGTGCCGGGTTATTCCGGTCACTTTCTGCCACGGAGGAACAACCGGAAAAAGGAGACGCAAGGCATGGCTTTGCCAGATTATTCCATGCGCCAGCTGCTTGAAGCAGGCGTGCACTTCGGCCACCAGACGCACCGCTGGAACCCCAAGATGGGTTCGTTCATCTATGGCGCGCGCAATGGCATCCACATCATGGACCTGTCGCAGACGGTTCCGCTGCTGCACCAGGCACTGGTTGCGGTGCGTGACGCCGTGGCCGGTGGTGGCCGCGTGCTGTTCGTCGGCACCAAGCGCCAGGCCCAGGAAGAAATTGCAGCCTCGGCCCGCCGGTCGGCGCAGTACTTCATCAACTCCCGCTGGCTCGGTGGCACGCTGACCAACTGGAAAACCATCTCGAACTCGATCAAGCGCCTGCGCGAGCTGGAAGAGCTGTTTGAGAACGGTGCTCAGGGCTTTACCAAGCGCGAGCAGTTGACCTTGCAGCGCGAGAAGGACAAGCTCGAGATGGCGCTTGGCGGTATCAAGGACATGGGCGGCATTCCCGACATCCTGTTCGTGATCGACACCAACAAGGAAGCCATTGCCATCAAGGAAGCCAACCGTCTTGGCATTCCGGTGATTGCCGTTCTCGATTCGAATTCCGATCCCGCAGGCATCGATTTCCCGATCCCGGGCAACGATGACGCCGGTCGCGCCATTGCGCTGTACTGCGATCTGATTGCGCGCTCTGCTATTGACGGCATTTCACAGTCTTCGGCCGGGGCGGGCATTGACATCGGTGCCTCGGAAGAGCCGATGGCTGAAACCGTCATCGAAGATGCACCTGCTGCTGCCGAAGAAGCACCGGCAGAACAGGCTTCGGCCAACTGATCGCTGGCAACAGCGCGCAAATAGTGCG
>CAYMJJ010000023.1:0-30885 GCA_964390445.1 uncultured Anderseniella sp. | reverse complement strand
CCCCTTGTAGGTCGCAAGCTCTTCCGGCAGGTCGCGGATGACCCGGTGCAGCCGCATGCCCCACTTCGGAATGGTCACCAGGTCTTCCAGCTTGATCAGGTAGCACCGGATCGGAAACACCAGCGCATTGGACCGGGGCAGCCGGAAGAATGTCTGCAACTCGACCCGAAGGTGCTGTTTCTGTCCGACGTTCTCGCGCGTGATGGTGGCCTTCTCCGGGCCCCACTTGTGATAGTTCTCGGGGCTGGTGTCGAGGTTCGGATTGACCGTCATCGTCCAGTTCAACCGCCGCGCCGGCGAGCCTTGCTGGACATTCATCAGGAACTTCAGCGCACGCTGGAAGATGCCCAGCTCATGCGCCAGCGGCACCGGCGCATGCCATTCGAAGAAGTTCATGCCGATATCGAAATCCAGGCTCCAGTCGGCCTGGGTGGTGACCATGCCGGCATCCATCCACAGGTTGTTGTCGCGCTGGTCGAGCACGGCAAAGTCGCCCTGGGTCTGGCGGGTGATGTACTCCATCGGACCATAGGGCAGCGTGGTGTTGTCGAGGAAGGTGAACGTGTGGTCGATGCCCATTGGCTTGTTGACCCAGCGCCACGTGCTGCCGTCGCGGTGCAGTTCGAACAGCTCCGGATAGTCCTCCGACTTGGCCACCATGATCAGTTCCAGCAAATCCCAGCCCGCCAGGTTCATGTGTGGCAGCGACTGGCAACGCAACGGATCGTCGGCCAGCACCAGCGCCCGGTCCTTCATTTCCGACACGTAGTGCTCATCGACATCGAACCGGTTCTGGTACACAGACCCCTCCGGCCCGCCCTTGTGCGGCTCCATGTTCACCGAATACATGTAGCTGTCTTCGTGGAACGGAAACGGAAAGCGGCGGATCGCCCAGGGGCTGTTGTAAAAGGTGTAGTCGCCGCGGAAGGTTTCGTCGTGAAACTGGATGACCATCTGCACCACTCCTATCTGTCGAGAACCAGCGTCTTGCCGACAAAACGGCTGACGCAAGGCATGATCTTTTCACCGGACGATTTTTCTTCGTCGCTCAGCCAGTGATCGCGATGCACGAACTCACCATCATGGCTGACCACCCGGGTTTCGCACTGGCCGCAGGCACCGCCCCGGCACAGGTAGGGCGCATCGACGCCGGCCGCCTCAATGGCTTCCAGCAGGCTCTGGTTTTCCCCGACCGAGACGATCTTGCCTGACACGGCAAGCTCTGCCGCAAAGGGCTTGCCGGGTTCGGGCGCCAGGAATTCCTCCGAGTGCACCGCTTCCGAAGGCCAGCCCAGCGAGCCGGCCGTCTTCAGCACCCAGTCGATCATGCCTTTCGGGCCGCACACATACACATGGGTGCCCAGCGGCTGGCTGGACAGCAACCGGTCGAGCGGGATCGCCTGCTCCTGGTCGTCGCAATAG
Source organism: uncultured Anderseniella sp. (assembly GCA_964390445.1). GTDB lineage: Bacteria > Pseudomonadota > Alphaproteobacteria > Rhizobiales > Aestuariivirgaceae > Anderseniella. The sequence goes on along the minus strand of CAYMJJ010000023.1, from coordinate 29,463 downwards.
ATGTGCACATTGGACGGATGCTGCGTCTCAAGCTCTGCAGCGTAGGAGCCCAGCGCCCGTGAACGCACCGAATAGTGCAACTCGAAGTGACCGTTCATGTGCGAAAGCTGCTTCATCTGCGCCAGGAACGGCGTGATGCCGATGCCGCCTGCGAGCATCAGGTGCTTGGTTGCGCGCAAGTCCAGCGAAAACAGGTTTACGGGATAGCTGATGGTCATCCGGTCGCCCGGCCTGACATTGCGGTGCATGAACAGCGACCCGCCCCGGCCTTCGTCGTCCCGGCGCACCGAGATCGAATAGCTGCGGGTATCAAGCGGGTCCGACATGAGCGAATAAGGGTTCAGCCGGGTAAGGCCAGCGTCCTTCATCTCGACGACCGTATGCGCGCCGCCGGAAAAGGTCGGCAGCAACCCGCCACCGGTTTGCTCGAAGGTGAAGCGCTTAACCAGCTCGTTCACTTCGGTGACATCCGTTACCGTGACGTCGATCTTCTCGGTTCCCGCGCTCATGGGTACAAGCCCTCCGATGGCGGGACCTCGCCGGGGTCCTCCGCGTCCACGCATACGCCCTGGAAGGCGGCAAGCCGGCGCGAATAGTGATCACGCACGAACAGGTTCAGCCCGCAATGGGCGCACACGAACGGTGTCGTGGTGACGTCCTCGGTGATGCCCTTGCAGTGCACGCACTGCACGCGCCGGGCCACCGACCCGCGATGCTCGCTCTGGATACCGGTATGCGGGATGCCCGCTGCAGTGGCTTCTGCCAGCACCTGCCCGATCAGTCCTTCACTACCTGCAAGGTAGATTTGCAGCCCCATATGGGCATCCGACAGGATGCGGCGTATACGCTGTACCGATGCACTGTAGGTGGGGCAGATGCGCAGGATCGCCGGGTTGAGCGCGGCAAGCTGATCCGCGTAGGTCGTGCCGGTCTCCTTCGGAATATAGATGACATGCGCCTTCGCCATCAGCTCGGGGTCTGACCGGCCAAGGTCCAGTAACGCCTCTGCCCCTTCGGCGTCGGCGACCATCAGGTGCGCCTGGCCGGGCCGGCTTTCCAGGACGCCGTAGACCGGCCTGCTGCGCATCGATTTCGGGAACTCGAACCTGCTCATCCGGAGGCTTGCCTTTCTTTCCCTTGTTCAATTCCTGCGAGGCAGGGGAAACAAGCTGTCTCCCCCAACCCGGTCTTGTCAAACCCTTTGGGGGTCAGTCCTTCGCGGAGCGCCGCTTCTTCTCCACGTCATAGAACGGCAGCGAATGGGTCACCGCCTTGATGGACCCGTGTTCGGCACAACGTACTTCCAGTTTGGTATCATTGTTGGCGCAGTCAACCGGCAGGCGCGCAATTGCGATATTGTGCTTGTTGAGCGGCGAGTACATGGCCTGCGTCACAAGTCCAACCTGCTTGCCATCCCTGTAGACCGGCGCACCGTTGCCCGGCACCTTTTCGCCCTCCAGCTTCAGGCCCCAGATCTTGAAGCGTTCCTTGCCCTTCAGCCGGTAGTGCTCCTCGGCGCCGCGAAAGCCGGTCTTGCCGGGCGATACGGTAAAGTCGAGGCCGAGTTCCCACAGCGTATCACCAGGGCCTTCGTTCTCGAACGGGTACATGTCGGAATTGTCGAACGGATAGAACAGCAGGTAGCTTTCGACCCGCAGCATGTCGAGCGTGGTGAAGCGGCAGGGTATGATCCCCATGCCCTTGCCTTCGTCGAGGATACGATCCCAGATCATCCCGGCGTCCTGGCCACGGCAGAAGATCTCGTAGCCGCGCTCGCCCGTGTAGCCGGTCCGGGTAATGGTCACCGGCACGCCGAACAGCGACGTGTGCATGATGCCGAAATAAGCAAGCTTGCGGATGCCGTCGACGTGCTTCTCCAGGTAGTCGACCGCCAACGGCCCCTGCAGCGACAGGTCGTGCAGGTTGTCGTCGAAGCGCACCGATACGTCACGTCCTTCAGACGCCATGGTGATCTGCTCGTGCCCCGCGCCTGAACCATGCACAAGCAGGAAGCTGTTCGGGCTGTAGCGATAAATGATGCAGTCATCGACGAACTTGCCGGCATCATTGAGCATGCAGGCATACGCCGACCTGCCCGGCATGATCTTCTCGATGTTGCGCGTCGTGGCGCGGTCGAGCACGTGGCTCGCGCCAGCACCGCTGATGTGGACCTTCTTGAGGCCCGACACATCCATCAGCCCGGCCTTGGTCCTGACCGCCAGATATTCCTCGTTGGGGTCGCCATCATAAGACCATGCGGTGCCCATGCCGCTCCAGTCTTCAAGGCTCGACCCAAGGGCACGGTGGCGATCCCCCAGTGCTGAAAATCTCCAGGATGCAGTCATGCTCACACCTCCAAAAACCTGTCCGGTTTGCGTTTCAATCCCACAGGCAAGAATGCAGACATTGCCTGCAGCGCGCAACAGCAAAGAAACATTTTTTCCCCTCAGGGAGGGGCAGGGCAGCCAGCCTCCTCTGATTGGGGATAGACCAGCTGCGACATATTGACATTAACCGAAATTCATATTTCATTGAGGGAAAATAATTTTACCAAAGGAGGGAACAAAATGGATGGCAATCTCAACGCAGTGACAACAGTGTTCACCGAGTTCTACTACTGGGTGACCGTTGTCTTCATGTTTCTGATTCACGTGGGGTTCTGCATGTATGAGGTCGGCGCCTCTCGCCGACGCAACCACATGCACACACTCATGAAGAACACGATGGTGATTCCGCTTGTCACAATCACCTTCTTCTTCTTTGGCTGGTGGATTTACTGGGCATTTCCAAATGGCCCGTTCATCACCGGCGGCCTGGAAGACGCATCGGCAAATGCTGCAACTTCACCGACAATGGCGACCAACCTCAACGACCGGATCACCGGCGTGTTCTGGGCAGCGTTCCTGCTGTTCTCCTGGACGGCCGCATCCATCGTCTCGGGCGGCGCCATCGAGCGCATTCGTTCGAGCGCTTTCTGGGTTCATGCCGTACTGATCGGTTCGGTCTTCTGGATCATCGACGCGTCATGGGGCTGGCACCCGCAGGGCTGGATGGTCAAGGTTCTTGGTTATCATGATGCCTATGCATCCGGCGTCATTCACGCCATCGCGGGCGGCTATGCCCTCGGCGTGCTGATGGTCCTCGGGCCACGCCTCGGCAAGTTTGCAGCGGATGGCACACCGCGGGACATCCCGCCGCACAATCCGTGGATGGTCACGGTCGGGCTGTTCCTGATCTATACCGGGTTCTGGGGCTTCTATGCCGCCTGCAACGTTCCGCTCATTTCTCCGGAAGTCATTGGCGGCCAGATCACCGGCACCACCTGGACTGCAACCAACATCTACCTGGCACCCACCACGCTCGGCGCCATCACCTTCAACTTCCTGATGTCGCTGTCGGGCGGAATGCTCGCGGCTTACGTCGTGTCGAAGGGTGATGCATTCTGGACCTACTCCGGTGGCCTTGCAGGCATTATCGGCGCATCCGCCGGCAACGACCTGTACCACCCGATCCAGGCCATGCTGATTGGTGCCTTCGTCGTCGTGATCATCTACAAGCTGCACTTCTGGGTGGAGCGCAAGTTCAAGATCGACGACGCAGTGGGTGCCGTCGCCGTGCATGGGTATGCAGGCTTCCTCGGCGTCTGCATTGCCGGCTTCGTACTGTGGGGTGCACCGTCATCGCCGTATGAAGGATTCGCCGCGATCAATCCGCTGGGTCAGTTCATCGGCGCGCTCATCATGTTCGGTCTGCTCGGCTTCCTGCCCGGCTTCCTGGTCTCGAAGTTCCTGAACTCGATGGGCATGCTGCGTATCCCGGCCAAGGTCGAGATCGAAGGCCTCGACCATCACAATGAACTTGCCTATCAGCAGGCCATCGCAGATGTGCTGGCAGCTGAAAAGCAGATCGCTGTTAAGCACGCTTGATCCAAGGAGGGATGAACATGTCTACAATCGGACTGGACAGCTGGGCTGTCGACCTGAAGGACGTAAGCGCCGTGTACCCCTTCCAGGGATCTGAATTCCTGCTGTTTATCATCGGCTTGGCGTTCTGGATCGGCTGGCATGTCCTGCAGTATCGCATCGAGGCAAGGGAGATGGCCGACGCCGAACGTGACTTCGACCTCGAACACTCGAACAACAGTATCGACAGGTACTGATGCTGCTTCAGGAGCGGAACCGGCTTGGGCTGGTTCCGCTTCTTCTATTTTCCCTGATGAAAATTATATTCTTGCCAGTTGAATTTCCAAAAGTTGTCAAATAGACTGAAATCCTGGTTCAACGTGGAGTGAAATCGATGTGCGGGATTGTTGGTTTGTTCCTCAAGGACAAGTCGCTCGAGCCAAAACTGGGTCAGATGCTGACCGATATGCTGATCACCATGACCGATCGCGGTCCTGACAGCGCAGGCATTGCCATTTACGGCAACGATGCCGACGACATGTGGAAGCTGACAGTGCAATCGGCCAACCCCGATACTGACTTCAAGGACCTCGACACCGACCTTGGCAAGGCCGCCGGCACCACCGTGAAAATGACCCGCAAGGACACCCACGCCGTGCTGGAAATGCCAGCCGGCAAGATCGACGCAGCACGCGTGGCACTGAAGAGCCTGCGCCCGGACATCCGCCTGATGAGCGCCGGAGACACCATCGAGATTTACAAGGAAGTGGGCCTGCCAAAGGACGTGGCCAAGCGCTTTGACCTGTCGAAGATGAGCGGCACCCACGGCATCGGCCACACCCGCATGGCGACAGAATCCGCCGTCACCACCATGGGCGCGCATCCGTTTTCCACCGGCGCCGACCAGTGCCTGGTGCATAACGGCTCGCTGTCCAACCACAACAGCCTGCGCCGCCAACTGGCCCACGAAGGCATCTTCACCGAGACCCAGAACGACACCGAGGTTGGTGCAGCCTACCTCACCTGGAAGATGCGCGAAGGTGCAAGCCTCGGCGAGGCTCTTGAAAGCAGCCTTGATGACCTCGACGGCTTCTTCACCTTCGTCGTCGGCACCAAGGACGGTTTTGGCGTCGTGCGCGACCCCATCGCGTGCAAACCCGCCGTGATGGCCGAAACCGACCAGTACGTGGCGTTTGGCTCCGAATACCGTGCGCTGGTCAACCTGCCCGGCATCGAGCAGGCACGCGTGTGGGAACCCGAACCGGCAACCGTCTATTTCTGGAATCACTGACGATGCAGACCTTTGACCTTGAAGCTCGCGGCTTGCGCGAGCTGAACTCGTCCCTCCACGCGCTGAAGGGGCAGACCAACATGAGCGCCTGGGAGGTGATCAACCCCAAGGGTGCGCACGCCATCGCCGCCGGGCTGGATGCCCCGGTCGAGGTGCGTGTGAAGGGTTCGACCGGCTACTACTGCGCCGGCATGAACAAGCAGGCCACCGTTCACATCGAAGGATCAGCCGGACCGGGCGTTGCGGAAAACATGATGTCCGGCACGGTCATCGTGGAAGGTGACGCCAGCCAGTATGCCGGTGCCACCGGTCGCGGCGGGCTGCTGGTTATCAAGGGCAATGCCAGTTCGCGCTGCGGCATCTCGATGAAGGGCATCAACATCGTCGTGCATGGCAACATCGGCCACATGTCGGCCTTCATGGCCCAGTCGGGCAACCTCGTGGTGCTCGGCGATGCAGGCGAGTCGCTGGGCGACAGCCTGTACGAAGCGCGCCTGTTCGTGCGCGGCAAGGTGAAAAGCCTTGGCACTGACTGCATTGAAAAGGAAATGCGGCCAGAACATCTCGAGATCCTCGCCGATCTGCTCAAGCGGGCCGGTGCCGACACCAAGGCCAGGCCGGAAGAGTTCACCCGCTACGGCTCTGCCCGCAAGCTCTACACTTTCAATATCGACAACGCGTCGGCCTACTGAGGCAGCATCATGACTGAATTCCCGAAAACCCCGCCGCGTTACTCGGCAACCTTCACTCCGGCCGTGAATGCCGAAATCCGGCGAGCGGCCGCGTCCGGCATTTACGACATCCGCGGCGGCGGCACCAAGCGCCACCTGCCCCACTTCGACGACCTGCTGTTCCTCGGTGCATCGATCTCGCGCTACCCGCTTGAGGGATACCGGGAAAAGTGCGCCACGGACGTATGGCTCGGCACCCGCCATGCAAAAAAGCCGATCCACCTCGACATTCCCGTGACCATTGCCGGCATGAGCTTCGGCGCATTGTCCGGCCCGGCCAAGGAAGCACTCGGACGCGGCGCAACGGCAGCCGGCACCTCCACCACCACCGGTGACGGCGGCATGACCGAGGAAGAGCGCGGCCACTCGAAGACGCTGGTCTACCAGTACCTGCCGTCGCGCTACGGCATGAACCCGGACGACCTGCGCCGCTGCGACGCCATTGAAGTTGTCGTCGGCCAGGGCGCAAAGCCGGGCGGCGGCGGCATGTTGCTTGGCCAGAAAATCTCCGATCGCGTGGCTGAAATGCGAAACCTGCCCAAGGGCATCGACCAGCGCTCGGCTTGCCGCCACCCGGACTGGACCGGCCCCGACGACCTAGAAATCAAGATCCTTGAGTTGCGCGAAATCACTGAATGGGAAAAGCCCATCTACGTGAAGATCGGCGGCGCGCGGCCCTACTATGACACTGCGCTGGCCGTGAAGTCCGGCGCAGACGTCGTCGTGCTTGACGGCATGCAGGGCGGCACGGCAGCCACCCAGGACGTGTTCATCGAGCATGTCGGCATGCCTATCCTCGCCTGCATTCCACAGGCCGTGAAGGCGCTGCAGGACCTGGGCATGCACCGCAAGGTACAACTCATCGTCTCGGGCGGAATCCGCACCGGCGCTGACGTGGCCAAGGCGCTCGCGCTGGGCGCTGACGCAACCGCCATCGGCACCGCCGCGCTTATTGCGCTTGGTGACAATGACCCGAGGTGGGAAGCCGAGTACCAGGAACTGGGCAGCACCGCAGACGCCTACGACGACTGGCACGAAGGCCGCGACCCGGCAGGCATAACCACCCAGGACCCCGAGCTTTCCAAGCGATTTGATCCGGTGCTGGGCGGACGCAGGCTGTCCAACTACCTCAAGGTCATGACGCTCGAGGCACAAACCATTGCCCGTGCCTGCGGCAAGAACCATTTGCACAACCTGGAACCGGAAGACCTTTGCGCGCTGACCATGGAAGCGGCGGCCATGGCAAGGATACCGCTTGCCGGCACCGACTGGTATCCAGGCAAGAGCGGCTTCTGAGAAAAAACAGAACATCCTGAAACAGGAGAGGGAAACACAAGATGAGCAACGACCTTGCAGCCTATGCCAAGAAGAACGGCATCAAGTACTTCATGATCTCCTACACCGACCTGTTCGGCGGGCAACGCGCCAAGCTGGTCCCGGCGCAGGCGATCGCAGGCATGCAGAAGGACGGTGCGGGCTTTGCAGGGTTCGCCACCTGGCTGGACCTGACGCCGGCGCACCCTGACATGCTGGCTGTGCCCGACCCCGAAAGCGTCATCCAGCTGCCCTGGAAAAAGGACGTGGCTTGGCTCGCCAGCAACTGCGTCATGGAAGACAAGGACGTCGCACAGGCCCCTCGCAACGTGCTCAACCGGCTCATCAGCGAAGCCGCAGACGAAGGCTTGCGGGTCAAGACCGGCATCGAGGCCGAGTTCTTCCTGCTGTCGCCGGATGGCACACAGATTTCCGACCAGTACGATACCGCCGAGAAGCCCTGCTACGACCAGCAGGCGGTGATGCGCCGCTATGACGTGATTGCCGAGGTGTGCGATTACATGCTGGAGCTGGGCTGGAACCCGTACCAGAACGACCACGAGGACGCCAACGGCCAGTTCGAGATGAACTGGGATTTTGACGACGCGCTCGCCACCGCCGACAAGCACTCGTTCTTCAAGTTCATGGTCAAGTCGGTGGCCGAAAAGCATGGCCTTCGCGCCACCTTCATGCCAAAACCCATCGAAGGCCTGACCGGCAACGGTTGCCACGCCCACATCTCGGTATGGGACAAGACCGGCAAGACCAACGTATTCGCGGCCAAGGGCGGTAGTGGCCAGACCGGTGAAGTTGGCCTGTCCGAGCAGGGTAAGCATTTCCTCGGCGGCATCATGAAACATGCCTCCGCCCTTGCAGCCATCACCAACCCCACGGTCAACTCCTACAAGCGCATCAACGCGCCGCGCACCATGTCGGGCGCAACCTGGGCTCCAAACTCCGTCACCTGGACCGGCAACAATCGCACCCACATGGTGCGCGTGCCCGGCCCTGGCCGGTTCGAGCTGCGCTTGCCCGATGGCGCGGTCAACCCCTACCTGCTGCAGGCCGTTATCATTGCGTCAGGCCTTGACGGCATCCGCACCAAGGCCGACCCCGGCAAGCGCTACGATATCGACATGTATGCCGAGGGCCACAAGGTGAAAGGGGCGCCGAAGCTGCCCCTCAACCTGCTGGATGCACTGCGCGAGTACGACAAGGACAAGTCGCTCAAGACTGCAATGGGCGATGACTTCTCGGCTGCCTACCTCAAGCTGAAGCATCAGGAATGGAACTCGTTCTGCTCGCATTTCACCAAGTGGGAACACGACAACACCCTGGACATCTGACGCCTCGGCGCACCGGTCCCCACCCAACGCTTCATCGCCCGCCGCACTGGCGGGCGATTCTATTCAGTATTGACCAGCATCAGGCAGGCCCGTCGCAGCGCCTTGCGCAATATCTCGATCTCTGGCCCTTCCAGCGCGTTCATGGCAAGCGCCCGGTCCATGCAGAACAACCAGTCCTCGGCATCCTGCTCCGTCAGCGGCAGATGCTGGTGGATCTGCTTGAGGTTCATGTGGCCGTGCTTTTCCATGTAGTGACGGCGCCCACCCATGAACCCGCTCATGAAGTTGAACTGCTCCTCGCGTGCGTGCGCCACACCGTGCCCGCGCGCATGCAACCGCCGCAGCTTCTCGCCCTGCGGCAGTGTCTCAACCTGATCATAGAAGTCATTGACCAGCTTGCGAAGGCCGGCATCACCGCCAATATGGTCGAGCAGGCTTTGTGTCATACGCAATTCCTCGCCGTCCACCTGACTAGCAAGTGCCCGGCGGCGCGCCCATGATCTCGATCAATTCACCAGCCGGAGGGAACCGGCATTACAGCCACCCGGCCTGGATCTGCCTGCGATGGGCGTTGAGCGCATTGCGCATCAGCATCGCCACCGTCACCGGGCCTACGCCGCCTGGCACTGGCGTCACCCAACTGGCAACCTCAAGCACGCCCTTCGTATCAACATCGCCGACAATGTGATGGTTGCCGTCGGCATCGGTGACCTGGTTGATGCCGATATCGATCACCGCAGCACCCGGCTTCACCATGTCGGGGCCAATCAGGTGCGGCTTGCCCACCGCCACGACAACCACGTCGGCCCGGCGCGAATGCATGGCGACCGACCGCGTCATGTGATGGCATACCGTGACCGTGGCACCTTCGGCCATCAGCAGGAAGGCAGCCGGCTTTCCGACTATCTCGGAATGGCCGATCATCACGACCTCCAGCCCCTTCATGTCCAGCCCTGTCTCGCGAATCAGCTCAACGGAAGCAGCAGCCGTGCACGGCGATAGCGCGATGTCCGAATAGACGATGTTGCCGATCGACGCCGGGTTCATGCCCTCGACGTCCTTGAGCGGATGAATGGCCGACTGCAGGGTGCGCACGTTGATGTGCGCCGGCACCGGCCTTTGCAGGATGACTCCAAGCACGTCGTTGTCATCGTTCAGGCTGGCAAGCCGTGCCTTGCAGTCCTCGGCCGTGATGCTCGCCGGCCAGAGCTGCTTGTCGAATCTCAAGCCAACGGCTTCAGCGCCGCGCTGCTGGTTGCGCACATAGACAGCGATTTTCGGCACGTCGCCGATGCTGACCGAAACCAGCTTGCCGATGGTTGCCTGCTTCGCTGACCGGTCAAGCGCCTCGCGAACCTCGCCAAAGATCCGCGCCTGCGCCTTCTTGCCGTCGAGCAGGCGATGATCGCGTACACCCGTGGTGGTCATCGTGTCGTTCCCCGATTTCGGGCTGGCGGACGTGCCCAGCGGCCAGTCATCTACGCACCGGGCTTATGTCACGGCGTGCGCACCTTGTGCCATCAACCGCAGCAACGAACATGCATTCAAGCGCCACTTTCTGGGGATTCTTCGCCAGCTTCGGCATAAACTGCAATGATGCAGCCGGTCTCCGTGCGCGAAGTATGCTCGGTGCCGCCCGCCAGCCAGACCACGTCGCCGGCCCGGTACACGGTGCCGTCATTGTCGATCAGTTCACCCTCGACAATCAGGAATTCCTCGACCCCGCCATGCCGGTGCGGAGTGGATTGTGCGCCAGGCTCCATGCGGTAGATATAGAAGCCCACATCACGCGGCGTATCCGTATTGAGCTTGATCAGGCTGGTGCCGCGTTCGGTCTTGCCCTCGGGGTCGTAGGGCTCGTAGGCCGACTCATCCCGAATGTTGGCAACCCGCCGTTCGCGCGTCTGGATAGGCTTCATCTTGCTGCAACGCTCCTTTGCTGCCACCTGCTCACACTACATGGTTTCCCATTCACGCGGCTTCGTCTAGGGTCCGGCCGTGATTATTGTAAGGGCAATCGCACAACCATGCGGCAAAGCAGCATTTCTTCCAGGTTGATCATCTCCGCCTCGATGCCCCGGTTTCGCACTGGTGCTGACAAGAGCGTCAAGGTTGGATTTCTGGCCCCCCTGTCCGGCACCGTCAGCTCATGGGGCCTTCCCGGCTACAACGGCTGCCTGATCTGGGCCGACTGGATCAACCGTTCCGGCGGCATACTGGTCAATGGCCAGCGCCGCCTCGTCGAACTTGTACCCTACGACTGCCAGTATGACGGGGACAAGGCCAACCTCGGCGCACGCAAGCTGGTGCTCGAAGACGGCGTCAAGCTGCTGATGATGCTGGGCGGTGATACCCTCACAGACGTGCAGGACTTCCTGACCCGGCGGAAAATCCTGACCACCACGTTGCTGCCAAGCGACCTGTCACCTGACACACCCTATCTCATTGCGCCCTCGGAAGTACATCCGATCTACAACGTCACCGGGATCGACTGGCTTGCCGTCAACCGCCCCAACTTGCGCACTGCCGCCTTGTGTGCCCAGCGCGATGCCCTTGGCCTGCCGTCGGTGGCCACCTACCGCGCTGCCTTCGAGGCAGCCGGCATAGCCTTGCAGAAGGAGATCTTCTTTCCCGCCCAGTCACCGGACATCACCGCAATCGTCTCCGGAATGCTGTCGGAAAACCCCGACATCCTGTGCTGGGACACGGCCTACGAACCGTTCGTCCACGCCTTGACCGAAGAAGCCTTCCGGCAAGGCTTCACCGGTCAGATCGTGTCGTGCACGGCCGACAATTACCCGGCCATGATTGCGCGTACCAGCAAGGCGTTCATGGAAGGCTTCCTGTTCCAGTTCCCGGACTTCGACGACCCGATGCTGTCCAGCCCCGGAGTGAATTTCAACCGCGCCAACGAGTTCTACAAGGAATACAACGAGCGCTTCCCCGGAACCTGGTCGGCGGTGTCCTGGGAGTACGCCTCCATCCTTGCCCTGTGGCGTTCGGCAATCGAGATGGCCGGCACGGTCGAGCCCGTATCGGTTCTCGCCGCCATGAAGGCCAGCGGGCGCGCAGCCCACGCCTTCGGCGATGCCGAGTGGTGGGGCCGCGACCTGTTCGGCATCGACAATGCTCTGGTCGGTGACTGGCCCGTCGTCATCATCCGCGATGGCAAGGCCTGCATTGCAGAATTCCGCTCGACCATCAGTTGGTGCAAGAAGCACGGCAAGCGGCTTGAAAACCACATGCGCTCCCTGGGCCAGATGTGGGACCAGCGGGTCACCCCCAGCAATCCCGACGAGGAGCTCGACCCCAGGCAATTTCCGGTAAGGGGCCTGCCAGTAAGCTGAAACGTCTAGTCTTCCTGCATGAACATGCGCTGGTCGTCGATCAGGTTAAGCTTGGTGAACTCCACCGCGTTCTCGATGTCGCGCAGAGCAATCGCGTTGAACAGCGAGTTGAAACGGCGTTGCGAATCCTCGATGCGCTTGGGCGAGAACTGCCGCTTCTGCTGGGCCGAACGCGAGTTCTTGCGCCGTACCGCGTTGATCATCCGGTAGCAGGTTTCAACCAGTGGGTTGCCTGTACCCTCGGCCAGCTTCATGAAGAATTCCTGCTCGAGCCGCGCAAAGGCCACCGCGTCAGTGCGGATCGCATCCATCTTCGACAACACTTCGCCCAGTTGCTCGATGTCGCGCGGCGCCATGTTGATCATTGCCAGGCGCACCATTTCCGGTTCCAGGATGCCGCGCATCACCTGAAGCTGAAGCGGGCTCGTCACCGCTGCGATCATGTCGGAATGTTCGTCGACGGCCACACCTGATTCAGCGTCGCGATCGGCCTGGAACGTCACGAAGCTGCCGCTGCCGGCCCGGCGGCTGATAATGTTGCGGCCTTCCAGCAGGTCAAGTGCCTCGCGTACCGTGTTGCGCGCCACGCCGAGCTCCGCCGACAGGTTGCGCTCTGCCGGCAGCCGCGAATCCAGCGGATACTCTTCCGAAATGATACGGGCAAACAGGGTTTCGGCCACCATCCGGACCGTGTTTGGAATGGAAATGTCAGCAAACAGCGCCGAGCCGGCATCCTTTGCAACGATGTTCACAGATATGCCTCCTGAACCCAAGCAGAACTCTTAGCCAAAACGTCGAGCGTCCGCAATCTGGCTTGCCGGGCCGGCGCAGTCGGCAGAAGCCGGGCTCTGCGGCCCGGCTTCCGGCTGTGTAACTTATTCTGCCGCCCTGACAGCGCCTGACTGCAGATAGGTCTCAAGCGAATCGTCCAGCGCATCCTTCCACGGCGTGTGATGCTTGGGCGCCATGGTGCCCGTCATTACCGACTTGTAGCCGTTGTCGCGGAACGCCATGATGTTTTCCTTCTTGTGGTCCTTCCACTTGAAGAACGCCTCGCAGGCACCATCCACGTCGAAATCGGGATAATCCGTGTCGGCAATCAGTTCCTTCACATAGTCGCCCTGGTAGACGATGGCATCGTGGGCATCCTCGCCCTTGTCCTCGGCTGCCACGCGATCCTTCACGTCCTTGATGCGGGCAGCCTTGTCCGGCACCGCGATGCGCCCCATGATGATGTCGCGAACGTACCACGCCTGCGCATCGAACATGTTGAAGGTGAACCACTGGTCCTGCATGCCCAGGTAGAACAGCTCCGGATGGTGGACCCACACCACCCCCTTGTAGAGGTCAGCAGAGGCAAGCCGGTTGGCCGTGCGCAGCTTGAGCTTTTCCTCCATGAACGGGAAATGGTGCAGGTAACCGGTGCACAGGATGATGGCATCGACCTTCTTCGAGGTGCCGTCCTTGAAGTAGGCCGTGGTGGCGTCGACCCGCTCAAGCAGCGGAACTTCCTGCCAGTTGTCCGGCCACTTGAAGCCCATGGGCGCGGTGCGGTGGGCAACCGTGACCGACTTGCAGCCGTACTTCCAGCACTGTGATCCGATGTCCTCGGCCGAATAGGACGTGCCGATGATCAGGATGTCCTTGTCCTTGAACTCTAGCGCGTCGCGGAAGTCGTGCGCATGCAGCACCCGCCCGCCAAACGTGCTGAACCCCGGAAACTCCGGTACATTCGGCGTCGAGAAATGGCCCGAGGCGCAGATGACGTTGTCGAATTCCTCGATCAGTTCCTTGTCGTTGACCAGGTCCTGGACAATGACGGTGAACTTCTTCGTTGCCTCGTCGAAGGTCACGCGGCGCACGGCATGGCGGAACTTGATCCATTCGCGCACGCCAGCCTTCTTGACGCGGCCCTCGATGTAGTCGAACAGCACCGCACGCGGCGGATAGGACGCGATCTGCTTGCCGAAATGCTCTTCGAAAGTGTAGTCGGCAAACTCCAGCCCTTCCTTCGGACCGTTCGACCACAGGTAGCGGTACATCGAGCAGTGTACGGGTTCGCCATATTCATCCAGGCCGGTGCGCCATGTATAGTTCCACAGTCCGCCCCAGTTGTCCTGCTTTTCATAGCAGACGACTTCAGGGATATCGGCGCCCTTTTCGCTTGCCGACTGGAACGCGCGCAGCATTGCCGTACCCGATGGCCCTGCCCCGATGATAGCTACCCGTTTTGTCATTATCTTCCTCCGCTTTACTGCTCTGCACTGGTTTGCTGGCAGCACTCAACTGGCATGGTGGTATATACCAGTTTACCTGTTGAGTGTACCAATTTCGGAAACATCCCCGGAATTCCAGATTACATCTTGCTAATTGGTTCTTTCACGGTCTAGTCTTTTTTCAGCAGTCAGATCAAGAAGCTGCAAAAGGGAAACCGGTCCGGACCGCTCGGGACGGCGAATTGGCGGTTCATCGCCAACAACATGCGCTGGCCACGACAGAGGGCACAGCCAGGGAGGGAATGATGACGAGTTTTCTCGCAAAGTCACGCTTGGACCGCCGCGATTTTCTGTCGGCAAGTGCCGCAGCCATGTCGGTGGCCGCCACGGGCGTCATGCCGAAGGTCGCCTTTGCAGCCGACAAGACGGTAAAGATCGGTTTTCTCGCACCACTGACCGGCGCCGTTGCTGCCTGGGGCAAGCCCGGCCTTGATGGCTGCATGATCTGGGCTGACTGGGTCAACGCCGCCGGCGGCGTCAAGGTTGGCGACGACAGCTACAAGGTCGAGTTCGTCAGCTACGACAACGAGTATGACCCGGGCAAGGCACGCGCGGGCGCAGCCAAGCTGATCAAGGAAGACGGCGTCAAGTTCATCATGATGCTGGGCGGGGACACCTGGCCAGGCGTACAGCCGATTGCCGAGCGCGAAGGCATGCTGGTCTCGACACTGCTGCCGTCCGACCTGACCCCCGACACCAAGACCCTGATCGCACCGTGCGAAGTGCACCCGATCTACAACGTCACCGGCGTGGAATGGCTCGCCGCCAACAAGCCGGAAGCCAAGACGGCAGTCGTCTGCGCCCAGGATGACGCGCTGGGCAAGCCGTCGGTGGCAACCTATCTCGCCGCGTTTGAAGCCGCCGGCATCGAGGTCGTCGACAGCCCGCTGTTCTTCGACCCGGCCACCACCGACTTCGCACCGGTGATGACAAGGCTGCTGTCGAAGAACCCCGACATCCTGTGCCTAGACACCTGCTACGCCGACTATGTGCACCCGCTGTGCGAGCAGGCCTTCCAGCAGGGCTTCAAGGGCACCATCATATCCTGCACGGCCGATTTCTACCCCAAGATCGTCGAGAAGACCTCGAAGGAATTCATGGAAGGCTTCATCTTCCAGTTCCCCGACTTCGACGACCCGGCGCTCAACCAGCCCGGCGTCAACTTCCCCAAGCCGAACGAGTTCTATGCCGAGTACGCCAAACGCTACGGCGAGGCGGAATGGGGCGCGGTGTCATGGGAATACGCCTCGATCATGGACCTGTGGGCCGATGCGGCCAGCAAGGCCGGTTCGGTCGAACCCGCCGACGTGCTCACCGCCATGAAGGACGGCGGCACCGGCAAGCACGCCTTTGGCGACGCGAAGTGGTGGGGCAAGGAACTGTTCGGCATCGACAACGCACTCGTCGGCAACTGGCCGGTCGTGGTCGTCGAGGACGGCAAGGCCGTGATCAAGGAATTCAGGTCGATCCCCGAATGGTGGGACAAGAACAAGGACCTGATGGTCAAGCACATGACTGACCTTGGCCAGATGTGGAACCAGCGCGGCTAGCCGGGACCCCGGCACATGGCCGGCGGTGAACACACTGTCGGAAACGCAATCCGCCCTTTTCCCGGGCGAACCCCTGGGAAAGGGCACTGCATCCCATAATCTGAGGCCGGGGCCGTACACCTGATGTGCAATCCACTTGCCCCGACCTGACAACCACGCGCGGATGGCATTCAGCCGATGACCGACCTGATACTGCAAACCATCGTCAATGCGGTTTACGCAGCAAGCTACATGTCCCTGATTGCCGTCGGCCTTGTGCTGATATTCGGCGTCATGGGCGTGATCAATTTCGCCCACGGCGAACTCTACATGGTCGGCGCCTACGTCGTGGTCGCCCTGTATGCACAGGCTGGCATGCCGTTCCTGGTGGCGGTGGTGCTGGGGCTGGTCTTCGTCGGGCTGCTGGGCATCTTGATGGAGATGTCACTGTTCAGGCCCTTGCGGGATAACCCGTTGGGCGGACTGATCGCCTCGATCGGCTTCCTGCTGATCCTGCAGACGGTGGCTGTGCTCGGTTTCGGTGTGCGCATGGCGCACATTCCGCCACCAACCCAGGAAAAGATCGAGCTGTTCAACGGCGTCGTCCTGACCCATCAGCGGCTGCTTGTAATCATCGCCTCGGTGGTGCTGCTGGGTGCGCTCTACCTGTTCCTGCATCGTACAAAGTTCGGCTGGGCCATGCGCGCCTGCGCCCAGGACAGGGAGGCAGCAGCGCTTCAGGGCATCTCCCTGACCCAGGTCAGCCGGCTGGCCATGTTCATCGGTGCAGCGCTGGCAGGCGTTGCCGGTGCACTCACCGCGCCGCTGGTTTCGCCAACACCCTATATGGGCCACTCGGTCATCGTGACCGCCTTCATCATCATCATCGTGGGCGGCATCGGCCAGCTTGAAGGCGCCATCGTTGCAGCCATCCTGTATGCCTTTGTCCACACCTTCATGACCACCTTCTTCGACGGCGTCATCGCCGACATTACCGGGCTGATGCTCATGCTGCTGGTGCTGGTCATCAAGCCAACCGGACTGTTTGGAGCCAGGGATCGTGTCTAGCAGCAAAACAAGCCCCTGGGTCTGGGTGGCCGGCGCTGCCCTGTTGGCCGCACTCATCGCGTTGCCGCACGGTCTCAGCTTCTCGCAGCGCGAGATCGCGGTCCTGCTGGTTATCAACGTGCTTGTGGTCAGTTCGTACCGGCTGATGACGCTGACCGGCGAATGGTCGCTCGGCCACGTCGTCATCATGGGTGTTGGGGCCTACGCAAGCGCGCTGTTCAGCAAGAGCCTCGGCGTTCCGGTTCCGGTCTCGATGCTGCTCGGCGCAATGACCGCCGGCGGTGTAGCGGCACTCCTGAGCTTCCCGTTGTTTCGCATGAAGGGGTTCTATTTCCTCATCGGCTCGTTTGCTGCCGGCGAGGTGATCCGGCTTTTCTGGAAGTATTTCACCGATCCGTTCGGCGGCCCCAAGGGGCTGAAGCTGATACCCGGCTTTCCTGACATCGGCCCGGTGTCATTCTTCGAGCCTCTGCCTTATTACTATTTGTGTCTCATTGTGGTCGGCGTCAGCCTGTTCATTCTCTACCGCATCGAGCAATCGCGCATCGGACTGACGTTCCACGCCATTCACTGGCAGGACAAGCTGGCGGAGTCCGTCGGCGTCAACACCTTCAGCTACCGCACGCTGGCCTTCGTCCTGGCATCCACCTTCGCAGGCCTGTCAGGCGCGCTGTATGCCCACTACATTGGCACCATCAATCCGACCCGCTTCGACATCGAGGAGATGGTGTTCGTGCTGATCTGGGCCATCGTCGGCGGCACCGCAACGTTCTACGGTCCTGTCCTTGGCGTGGTGGTACTCACCGTCATCAACGAAGTGGTGCTGCGCTCGCTCGGCTTCGATACCGCACGCCCGATGATCTACGGCTTCATCCTGATTGCCTCGGTACTTTTCCTGCCCAACGGGCTTGAAAGCCTGGTGCCGAAACTCAAGGCCTGGCTTGCAGGCCGCGGCACCACAGCACAGGCTGCACGGGCGCGCGAGGAGAAGGCATGAGCGACGCAATCCTCGAAGTGCGCAACCTCACCCGCCTGTTCGGTGGTCTCACCGCCGTCAACAAGTTGAACTTCGCCGTCGCACCGAATACCATTCACGGCCTGATCGGCCCCAACGGTGCCGGCAAGACGACCACCTTTAATGTCATCAGCGGCTTCTATGCGCCCAGCAGCGGCCAGGTGGTCTACCAGGGTGGAGACGTGTCTGGCAGGTCAACGGCCAGCCTGGCGCGTATCGGCCTGATCCGAACCTTTCAGGGCACCACCCTGTTCAAGGAATTCACGGTGCTCGACAACGTCAAGCTGGGCTTTCATGGCTCGGTGCGCTCCAGCCTTATCGGTCAGGTGCTCGGCACCAACCGCGACGAGCTTGCCGCCATCCAGGATCAGGCCAACGAGCTGATCGACTTCTTCGACCTCACGGCCTTTCGCAATGAACTGGCGTCCAACCTGTCGCACGGCCACCAGCGCGCGCTCGGCATGGCTGTGGCGTTGGCCGCCCAGCCGAAAATCATCCTGCTCGACGAGCCGTTCACCGGCATGAACCCCGAAGAGACATCGCGCATGATGAAGCTGGTCAGGTCGGTTCGCGACCGCGGTGTCACCATCATGCTGGTCGAACACGACATGCATGCCATCATGGGCCTGTGCGACACCATCACCGTGATGAACTTCGGCTCGTTGCTGACCGAAGGAACCCCGCAACAGGTGCGCAACCACCCCAAGGTGATCGAAGCCTATCTCGGGAGTGCCATCGATGCTGCTTGAGGTGCAGGATATCCACGTCCACTACAACAAGGTGGCAGCCCTGAAAGGCGTCTCGATGAACGTGCCCGCCGACGGCATCGTGACCATCATCGGGGCCAACGGTGCCGGCAAGAGCACAACCTTGCGCGCGATCTCCGGCCTGACCCGCATCTCCAGCGGCCAGATTCGGTTCAACGGCGAGCGGATCGACCATCTGCCACCTGACAGGATCGTGGCGCGCGGCATCGCCCAGGTGCCCGAAGGCCGCCGCATCTTCCCTGACCTGACGGTCGAGGAAAACCTGCGAACCGGCGCGTTCCTGCGCAAGGACAAGCCCGCCATCGAACGCGATCTGGACGAGGTGTTCGGCCGTTTCCCGCGGCTGCTTGAACGCCGCAAGCAATGGGCCAAGACGCTGTCCGGCGGCGAACAGCAGATGGTGGCCATCGGCCGCGCGCTGATGTCGAAGCCGAAACTCCTGCTCATGGACGAGCCCTCGATGGGGCTCGCTCCAGTCATCATTCTGGAGATCGCCCGCATCATCAAGGCAATCGTCAAGCAGGGCGTGCCGGTCATACTGGTTGAGCAGAACGCCGAACTGGCGCTGGGACTGGCCAACTTTGCCTACGTGCTGGAAACCGGTACCGTGCCCATCGAAGGTGCCGCCGGCGACCTGCACGAGAACGAACACGTTAAGAGGGCGTACCTGGGTGTCTGAGAACTGGACCTTGAACGAACTCATCTCTGCAGGCTGGAACGAACACGACCTGGCCTGGGAGGCCTTGTGCGAAGAGTTGGCAGATGCCGTCGCACAAGCCGATGACGCAGCCGCCGCGAACGCCTCGGCAGGCGCACTCAGGCTTGCACGCGAACACTTTGCCGCCGGCGATCCGCGGCTTGCCACGTCCATCGCCAACCAGGCCATGTGCGTTGCCAGCCAGAAGGCCGACACCGGCCAAAAACTGCTCAACGATGCGCGTGCCGCCTGGAATGGCTCCCACCAGTGGATTGCCCAGATGCAGGCACCGCGCGTTGCCCGCTCATCACTGTTTCACATGCGCATGGAACAGAAGCATCGCGCCGCCTACGAGGACAACTGGCGGATCAAGTGGAACGACATCGCCGCCGGTACGCGCAGCAGGCTCGCTGCAATGGACCTGCATGCACCCCGCCACCCGGAAGCCGCACGCGACGCACTGGCCCGCTGGCAGCGCGAACGCCCGGCCATGCTCAACGACACCCGCAAGTTGCTCGCCGCCAGCTACCTGCTGATGCCCGGCCTGCAACCCGCCTGAGCACCTCGTTACGCGCCAGCTTGCGAAATCGTGAATGCAGCGATCACATTCACGTCTTACATTTGCTCATCAGTGGGGTTCACGCCAGCAACCTTGTGATGGAGCCATGCAGTACCAGCTTGCCAGACGCACATTCCTGAAGACATCAGCCGCAGTGGCCCTCGCTTTGACCGCGCCGTCCGGGCTGAACGCCGCGCCGTCCGTGCGCCCGGCTACCCGCATCATTCCGTCATCAGGCGCGCAGATGCCGTGCGTTGGCCTGGGCTCATGGATCACCTTCAACGTCGGCGACGACCCGGTCCTGCTCGACGAATGCGCCAGGGTGATCCAGGCCTTTGCGGCAGGTGGCGGACAAATGATCGACAGCTCTCCGATGTATGGCTCGGCGCAGGCGACCATCGGCCATGGTCTGGCCAAGCTCGACAGTGCGGATGCCATCTTTGCCGCCGACAAGATATGGACCAGCGATACGGGCGGCGGGCCTGCCCAGATCGACGAATCGCGCAACGCCTGGCGCATCCCCCAGTTTGAGTTGCTGCAGGTTCACAACCTGGTGGCCTGGGAAGCGCACCTGCAAACGCTGTTCGCCATGAAGGCGCAAGGCGTCCTCGGCTATGTCGGCATCACCACCTCCCATGGCCGCCGGCACGAGGATCTTGAGCAGATCATGCGCACCCAGCCGCTCGATTTCGTCCAACTCACCTACAACCTACTCGACCGCGAAGCCGAGGCCCGGCTGCTGCCGCTGGCCCGCGACCGGGGTATTGCGGTCATCGTCAACCGACCCTACCAGCGCGGCCGGCTGGTCGATGCGATGCAGCGCCATCCGCTGCCGGCATGGGCAGAAGCCGAGGCCTCCGCCACCAGCTGGGCGCAACTGCTGCTGAAGTTCATCGTGTCGCATCCGGCCGTCACCTGCGCCATCCCCGCCACCAGCAAGGTCAGCCACGTTGAGGAAAACCTCGCCGCCGGATCAGGTGAGTCGCTCGCACCTGCCCTGCGCCAGAAGTTGATCGACTACGTGCAGTCGCTGTGATCGAGACCTGGCTCAGCTACGATCTTGCCGACCTGCTGATGTTCTCTGACCGGGTCTATTACCGCCAGATCGCACTCGCCAATGCCAGCGCCTGGCCGCTTCACGTTGCCATGCTGCTTGCAGGTCTTGCCCTCGCGTTAAGCCTGCACGCGCCATCCGCCACGCTGAACCGGGTCGCCGCGGCCATCCTCGCAGCCGCATGGGGTTCAAGTTGCTGGTTCTTCGTGGTTCAGGCCTATGGGCAGATCCACTGGGCTGGACACTACATGACAATCCTCTTCCTCGTTGAAGCCGCAGCCCTGCTGGTCCTGGCACTGGTGCCCGGTGGCCTGGCCATCACCCGCCCTGGCCCATTGTTGTCCTGGGTCCGTTCGACAATGGTATTGGCCGTGACCCTCTCCTACCCGGCACTTGCGCTGGTGTGGGGAAGAACCCTGTCCTCCGCTGAAATGTTTGGCGTTGCGGCGGACCCGACTGCCCTGCTCACGCTTCTCGTGATCGCCTCCAGTGCTGCAGGCTGGCAACTTCTGCTCTGTGTGCCTGCCTGGCTGTGGCTGGCCTTGTCGGCAAGTACCTTGTGGGCCATGGGGTCGGTCGAGGTCTGGGTTGTTCTGGCGGCGCTGGTTGCCTGTCCGGTTATCATCCTGGCAAGAGTGTTTGCCACGCCATCCACTACGAAAACGCTATAAAGCCCTTGTCAAATGTCATGATTAAGACCATCAATAAATCATGTCAATCTGGCCCCCTAGCACCAAGGATTTACGCCGTCCGGCCTACCGGTCGCTTGCCGACCAGGCAATCAGGGCGATTGAAGCAGGCGAGTTGCGGCCCGGTGACCGCTTGCCCACACACCGCAACCTGGCCTTTGACCTGGGGCTGAGCGTGCAGACTGTGAGCCGCGCGTACGACGAGCTCATTCGCGGTGGTTTCGTCTCGGGCGAGGTCGGGCGCGGCACCTTCGTCAATGCAGTCACAAGCGGGGCACAGATGCCCTACTCTCCAGAAAGTCACTATGGCTCGATCATTGAGTGTTCCATCCTGAAGCCGGTGCTTGAGCCGTTTCATCTCGACCTGATGCGCAAGGCCCTGTCGCGCATAGCCGACAACATGCCCGAGAGCGTGATGTCGTCTTTCCGCCCCTCAGCAGCACTGCAGAAATATGACGGGCCATCCCGTCACTGGCTAAAGCTATGCGGACTGCAACTGACAGGCCAGAGCCTGTTGTTGACCAATGGCGCGACCCCGGCCATGACAATGGCCCTGATGAGCGTTACCCACCCCGGCGATACCGTGATGTGTGAAGCCATGAGCCACCATACACTGATGCCGCTCAGTCATTATCTCGGGCTGAGGTTGCGGGGCCTCGAGATTGACGAGCTTGGCATCTTGCCGTCCGCCTTTGCATCTGCGTGCGAGCATGGACCGGTGAAAGCCCTGTATGTCATGCCGGCAGGCCTCAACCCTTGCGCAGCCACTATGACTACCGAAAGGCGCAGGGAACTGGTAAAAATCGCGCGCGAGCATGACGTGTACATCATCGAGAACGATGCCTGGGGGCCGCTGCAGCCGGGCCGGCCCGCACCGATTGCCAGTATCGCGCCTGAAAGAACCTTCTACTTCACCAGCCTAACCAAGTGCCTCGTACCCGGCTTGCGCATCGGCTGGCTTGTGGTGCCAGAAGCATACGGCTCGGCGGTTGCCAACCGGCATCTGGTCACCAACTGGATGGCCTCGCCGCTTATGGCCGAAATCGCGGCAGGCTGGATCAATGAGCGAACTGCCGAAGATCTGTTGCAATGGCAGCGCGAGGCCCTGGGTGAACGCAATCGCCTTGCCAGGGATGTACTGTCTGGCCTCAGTTTCAACGCGAGTGAAAACGGCATGCACGTCTGGCTTCCCATGCCGGGCAACTGGACCGAGAACGCCTTTGTTGCACACGCCAGGTTCAACGGTGTGGCAATCGCCTCAGGTGCATCATTTCACGTGTCGGAAACCGCAAGTCATCCCGGCGTGCGCATTTCCCTTGGCGCAGAATCGAAGACACTACTGGCAGAGGGTCTGCGGGTCATTGCCCGCCTCGCCCGGAGCCAGCCCGAACCCGCCACGCCATCGCTTTGAGGCTTGCGTAAAGTGAGCCTGTGCCAGCTCATTGGCAACACCGCAGTTCCACTGCGCTGACCGCGCTTGCAGTGCCCGAAAATTGTACTGATATAATATTCACGTTGACTCCAGATTGTCATTGTTTCAGGTTGATTGAACCATAACAATGCATGGGTCCCGCGAGAGACCCGCCATCTGTTCTGCAAGCTGCCCCGTGCGTTTGCAGGCCAGGGTGATGACGGCTTGCGCGCGCCGGTCGCCGCACAGCCTTGCATTAAACCGACCAAGGAGGACCCTCGCATGAAATCGAGCATCCGCACGCTTTTGGCAACAGCAGCCGCCGCAGCAATGCTGCTTGCCGGCACCGCCAGTGCACAGGCAGACAACTGGAAATACGCCTTTGAGGAGGCGCTGACCGAGGTACAGGGCGTTTACGCAACCAAGTTCAAGGAGCACATCGAAGCCAATTCGGATCACACGGTGCAGCTGTTCCCTTATGGAACGCTGGGTGAATCGGCCGACATCATGGAACAGGCGCAGGCCGGAATCCTGCAGTTCGTCGACCAGTCGCCCGGCTTCACCGGCGCCCTGATCCCGGAAGCCCAGGTGTTCTTCGTGCCCTACCTGTTGCCAACCGACCAGGAGCATCTCGCCCGCTTCTACAAGGAGAGCAAGGCCGTCAACGAGATGTTCCCGGAACTCTACGCCGAGAAGGGGCTGGAACTGCTTGTCATGTTCCCCGAAGGCGAAGTTGCCATGACCACCAAGGAACCGGTCAAGTCATGTGAAGACTTGAACGAAGTGAAGTTCAGGGTCATGACCAACCCGCTGCTGGTGGAGTCCTATAAGGCATTCGGCGCAACCCCGACACCGCTGCCGTGGGGCGAGGTCTATGGCGGGTTGCAGACCAACATCATCCAGGGTCAGGAAAACCCGACATTCTTCCTCTATTCCACGAAGATCTACGAGGTGACCGATCACATCACCTATGTTGGGCACAACAACTTCACCACCGCTGTCATGGCCAACAAGGACTTCTATGACGGGCTGTCAGACGAAGACAAGAAGGTGGTCGATGAGGCAGCTGCCACGGCCTACGACTTTATCGTGGACTACCAGAAGGGCCTCGCCGAAACCGAACTCGACAAGATCAAGAAGGCCAAACCGGAAATGACCGTGACGGTTCTCTCCGAAGAACAGCGCGCCTGCTTCAAGGAAGCAGCTAAGGAAGTTGAAGCGAAGTTCATCGAGATGACCGGTGAAAGCGGCGAGAAGATTCTCGAGCAGATGAAAGCTGACCTGGAAGCGACCTCCAGCTGATCCCATGCGGACGCAACCTGAAACCCCTGCGGAGGCCGGCAGCAGTCGCGGCCTCCGCAGTACCAGGCCACCGGTTGGAGTTTTGCCGTGAACATGGAACAGGACGAAAACAGGCGCCTTCATCCCCGCTCGTCGTCCATGGCCGGACCACTGGAGTTCGTCGATTCAGCGATCAGCCGGCTTGAATCCGTCCTCCTCGCTGCCGGTGTCCTGCTGATGGCGCTGAATACCGTGGCCAATGTCGTCGGCCGCTTCATCTTCCAGTACAGCCTGTTCTTCAGCGAGGAACTGAACCGGATCCTGATCATCCTCATCACCTTTGCCGGCATCTCGTATGCCGCGCGCCAGGGCCGGCATATCCGCATGTCGGCCATCTATGACGCCTTCAGCCCGCGCTTGCGAAAGCCATTGATGATCCTCATCGCACTGGTGACGGCACTCGCAATGTTCGCGTTGTGCTATTTCTCGATCGGCTACATCACAAAGGTCGCAACGTCCGGACGGGTACTGCCGTCCCTGCAGATTCCGGTCTACTGGATATACCTTTGGGTGCCCGTCGGCTTCTTTATGACCGGCCTTCAGTACGCTCTGACAGCGATCAAGAACTTCACCGGGCCTGACATCTATCTCTCCACCCGCGTGCTGGAAGGATATGATGACGACGAGTTCGAGGTGTAGCGATGGCAACGACCATCTTCCTCATCATGATCGCGCTGCTGTTGCTCGGATTCCCGATGATGATTCCGCTGATCGCCGCGACGTTTGTCGGCTTCCTCATGATGTTTGGTGATATTGGCCGGATGGATTTCATGGTCCAGCAGATGCTTGCCGGCATCCGTCCCGCCTCGCTGATCGCGGTGCCGATGTTCATCCTTGCGGCCGACATCATGACGCGTGGCCAGTCTGCCAACCGGCTGATCGACATGGTCATGACATTTGTCGGGCACATCAAGGGCGGGCTTGCAGTATCCACCGCGACCGCCTGCACGCTGTTCGGCGCAGTGTCCGGCTCGACACAGGCGACCGTCGTTGCGGTGGGTTCACCCTTGCGTCCGCGTATGCTGAAGGCAGGCTACAAGGACTCCTTCGTGCTGGCGCTGATCATCAATGCCTCCGACATCGCCTTCCTGATCCCACCGTCCATCGGCATGATCATCTATGGCGTCATCTCAAGCACCTCTATCGCCGAGCTGTTCATCGCAGGCATCGGACCGGGCCTGCTGCTGCTGGTACTCTTCTCCAGCTACAGCATCATCTACGCCACCATCAAGGGCGTGCCAACTGAGCCGAAGGCAAGCTGGAGCGAACGCCTTGCATCGGTTCGCATGGCCGTCTGGCCACTGGGCTTTCCGGTCATCATCGTCGGTGGCATCTATGGCGGTATCTTCAGCCCGACCGAGGCGGCAGCGGCTTGCGTTCTGTACGCACTCATCCTCGAATTCATCGTGTTCCGGTCGCTCCAGCTGGCAGACATCTACAAGATCGCCAAGTCCACGGGCCTTATCACTGCTGTGGTGTTCATCCTGGTTGCAGCAGGGGCAGCTTTCTCCTGGGTCATATCGTTCGCCCAGGTGCCGCAACAGATCCTGGCCGCTGTCGGCGTTGCGGACATGGGGCCGAAAGGCGTACTGGCGGTCATCTCCGTGGCCTTCTTTATCGGATGCATGTTCGTCGATCCGATCGTCGTCATCCTGATTCTCGTACCGATCTTTGCGCCGGTTGTGAATGCAGTCGGACTCGACCCTGTGCTGGTCGGCACCATCATCACCCTGCAGGTCGCAATCGGGTCAGCAACGCCACCGTTTGGTTGTGACATCTTCACTGCGATCGCGATCTTCAAGCGCCCCTACGTGGAAGTAATCCGCGGCATCTTCCCGTTCACGGTGATGCTGCTGATGGTGTCGGTCGCCCTGATCTTCTTCCCACAGATCGCCCTTTTCCTGCGCGACCTTGCTTTCCGCTGACGGGAGACTTTGATGTTCGACAAGATCGTGGTTGCAGTTGATGGCTCGGAAGGCTCCAGCAAGGCACTGGCCAAGGCCGCCGACATTCAGAAGGTAAGCGGTGGCAACCTCTATATCCTGACCATCTTCCGTCACCACTCGCTGCTGGAATCATCGATGTCGATGGTACGCCCTGACGATCCGATGAACATGGACGACGTCATGCGTGATCATGCCAGGCAGGTGGCCGAAGAGGCAAAACAACTGGCCACCAGCTTGGGCGCCACCAACGTGCGATCCTTTGCCAAGGCCGGCCAGCCCGCCAGGAGCATCGTGAAGTTTGCCGACGAGCACGCAGCTGACCTGATCGTGGTCGGCAGCCGGGGCATCGGTGACGTAGACGGATTTCTCTTGGGCAGCGTCTCGCACAAGGTCACGGGTCTCGCCAAGTGTCCGGTGCTGGTCGTATGACCGTGCATCACAACATGATGCAGGCAGCCCGCCCGGTCGGCGTTAACCGCGGTTCTGGCACGGCCGCCTTGCACGCTTCGGTCATGATCGGGCAACGCGGATGAAACGCGCAGCCGGATGGAGGTGAAATCGGGTTCGGTATTTCGCCGCGTACGGGCTTCCGCCGCCGCCCGGAAAGCGCAAGATCGGGCACTGCATCCAGAAGCATTTGCGTATACGGGTGCTGCGGCGCATTAAACAGGCCCTTGGCTTCGGCCACCTCGACCAGCCGTCCCAGGTACAGCACTCCGATCTGCGTCGCCATGTGCCTGACCACCGAAAGGTCGTGCGAGATGAACAGGTAGGTCAGCCCGAACTCGTCCTGGAGGTCCCGCATCAGGTTCAGGATCTGCGCCTGCACCGATACGTCCAGCGCCGAAGTCGGTTCATCACACACGATGAACTCGGGTTTCGAGGACAAGGCGCGCGCGATGGCGATGCGCTGGCGCTGACCTCCCGAAAATTCGTGCGGGAACTTCTCGGCATCCTTCGCCGAAAGACCGACCGTTTCAAGAAGACGGCCAACCTCGGCCCCGGCCTCTGCCCCCGTCGCGAGTCCGAAGGTGCGCATGGGTTCGGCGATGATGTCGCCCACCCGCCAGCGGGGATTGAGGCTTGCAAACGGATCCTGAAAGATCATCTGGAACCGCCGCCGCAGCGCGCGCAGGTCGGCCGCCGGCATCGCGGTCATGTCGTTACCATCAAACAGGATGCGCCCTTCCGATGCCCCCAGCAGGCCGACGATCATCCGCGCGATGGTCGATTTCCCCGAGCCCGACTCGCCCACCAGGGCAAATGTCTCACCCTGGGCAATCTCGAACGAAACATCTGCAACGGCCGTCAGGAATTGCGGTTTTTCGCGCTCGATCACGCGATTGAGCCAGCTTTTCGACACGTCGAAGCGGCGCCACAAACCCTCGATGCGCACCAGCGGCTCAGTCATGGGAGGTCTGCCTTTCGGCTAGCCAGCAGGCCACCTGCCGCCCGTCCTCTACCGTGATCAGGTCGGGCCGCTCGACGCGGCAGCGGTCGAAGACTTCCGGACAGCGCGGATTGAACGGGCAACCCGGCGGGATCGCCGACAGCCGCGGCATCGCTCCGGGAATCTGCACCAGCCGGTCGCTTTCCTGCGTCAACGTGGGGATCGACCCCATCAGCCCCCGCGTATAGGGGTGCATGGCCTTCAGGATCACGTCCTTGACCTTGCCGATCTCGGCCTGCCGTCCGGCATAGAGCACCGCGACGCGGTCGGCGGTTTCGGCGATTACACCCATGTCATGAGTAATCAGCATGACGGCAGCCCCGCGTTCGGCGCAAATCTCCTTGATGAGATCGATGATCTGGGCCTGCACCGACACGTCAAGCGCGGTGGTGGGCTCGTCCGCAATCACTAGCTGCGGTTCGGCGCACAGCGCCAGCGCGATCACCACCCGTTGTCTCATGCCGCCCGAGAAATGATGCGGGTAGTCGTCAATCCGCCGCGCAGCAGCCGGAATGCCCACCCGGTCAAGCAGCGCGATGGCCCGCGTGCGCGCTTCGGTCTCCTGCATCGGAAGATGGGTCCGGATCGTCTCCGTCAATTGCTGCGCGATGGTGTAAAGCGGATTGAGACTGGTCAACGGATCCTGGAACACCATGCCGATGTGCTTGCCCCGGATGCGCCGCATCGCTGCAGGTGGCAAGTTGTCGATGCGCTCGCCTCGTAGCCATATCTCGCCGCCCGCGATGCGGCCCGGCGGCTCCAGCAACCCGATGATGGCGGCCCCGGTCAGCGACTTGCCTGCGCCGGATTCACCAACCATGCCCAGCACCTCGCCCGCTGCGATGTCGAACGATATCCCGTCCAGTGCAGTGAGCGTACCCCGGCGGGTGGGAAACTCCACCCGCAAGTCGCGTACGGAAAGCACCGTCGCGGTCATTTCAGCCTCGGATTCAAGGCGTCACGCAACCAGTCGCCCAGCAGGTTCACCGACAAGGCCAGCGCGAGCAGCGCGATGGAGGGGAACAGGACGATCCACCACTCGCCGGAAAACAGGAAGCCCTGTCCGATGCGGATCAGCGTCCCGAGAGAAGGCTGCGTCGGGGGAACGCCGACGCCGAGAAACGACAGTGTCGCCTCCGCGATAATGGCCAGTGCAAGACCGATGGTGGCAATGACGAGCACCGGGCCCATCACGTTGGGCAGGATATGGGTCAGGACGATCCGCACCGGATGAGCGCCAATCACGCGCGACGCCTGCACGTATTCCTTGGATTTTTCCACCAAGGCCGCTCCGCGCACCACGCGTGCGAACTGCACCCAGTCCGATAGCCCGATTGCCACGATCAGCACCCAGATCGCCATTTCCTCGCGATAGGCCGGCGGGATGAACCCGCGTGCCACGCCGAAAATCAGCAGTGCGATCAGGATTGACGGAAATGATAGCTGCACATCGGCAATGCGCATCAGCAGGCTGTCGACCCAGCCTCCACTCCACGCTGCGAGAAGGCCCACCGAAATGCCCAGCACCATCGCAAACAGCACTGCGGAAAAGCCCACGAAAAGCGAGATGCGCGCGCCGTACAGGATCGCCGAGAAGATGTCGCGTCCCTGGTTGTCGGTGCCGAACCAGTAGGTATTACCGGTGAACGCATTGGGCTCCATGGGCGGCGTGAAGCCGTCCATCAGGTTCAGGCTGGCCGGATTGAACGGATCGTAGGGCGCGATCCACG
>CAYMJJ010000022.1:0-31670 GCA_964390445.1 uncultured Anderseniella sp. | reverse complement strand
GTGAAACCACCGTCACCCTCAAGGGCAAGGGGCGTGGTGGCCGCAACGCCGAGTATGCGCTGGCGCTGGCGATCGGCCTTCAGGGGGTTGGCCATATCTCGGCGGTGGCGATCGATACCGACGGCATCGACGGCTCGGAAGACAATGCCGGTGCCCGCGTGCTGCCGGACGTGCTGGCGCGTGCCACCGCCAAGGGCGTGGACGCTGCAACCATGCTCGCCAACAACGATGCCTACGGCTTCTTCGAAGCCACCGGCGATCTGGTGATGACCGGCCCGACCCTGACCAACGTCAACGACTTCCGCGCCATCGTGATTGACGCCTAATCCAGCAGTGATAGTGCGCGGGCAAAGAAATCTTCCGCGCCGAAATTGCCTGACTTCAGCGCGATGGCGAACGCCTCGCCGTCGCGTTTCGCAAAGCACCACGGCACGCCCGGCGCGATTTCGCGGCCCACGTCCAGCCGGTCCGTGGCCAGCGCCTGCATCACCGCGCCGGATGTTTCACCGCCCGCCACCACGAACCGGCGCACACCCATTGCGAATGAATCCTCCGCCAGCGTTGCAAGCGCCTGCTCGACGACCCCACCCGCTCGTTCCCTGCCCAGCGCCTGCTGTGCAGCAGCAACCTCGTCCGGCTCGGCGGTCGCATAGATCATCTTGTCAGCCTCCACGGGTTGGCCTGCCAGCCATTGCCGCGCCGCCTCCAGTGCATTGCCGCCGCCTGCCAGCGCAACCGGATCCAGTTTGAGCGAAGCCGCGCGTCGGGCATAGAGCTTGACCTGCGCCCCTGTCATGGCAGAGCAACTGCCCGACAGCACGATCCGCCCCGGCTTTGTTGCAGGGTGCTCGGTTGTTGCGGCACCGGCTGAAAGTTCACCTCGTTCCTCAAGCAGGCGCGGCATGTCCAGTGCCAGCGCACTGCCGCCTGTGACCAGCGGGAACGATGACACCGCCTCGGCAATCGCGCCCAGATCCTCCTGGAGGATGGCGTCAGGCACCACATGCATCACCCCTTGCGCAGCCAGTTCCTCAAGCCGCCGGGTAATCGCTGCCGCCCCGCCGCGCACGGTCTGCCAGCCAATGTGGCCCACGGCCCCGCGCACCTGCGGCGCCAGCAACCGCATCAGGTTTGAATCCCGCATCGGTGTCAGCGGATGATCGCGCATCGGGCTTTCGGCCAGCGGCACGTCGCCCACGAACAGGTTGCCCATGTAGATGGTGCGGCCGTTCTCCGGAAACGCCGGGCAGTAAATGGTTTGCGTCGCGCCAACCCGCTGCATCAGCGCTTCGGCCACCGGCCCGATGTTGCCCTGGGGTCGCGAATCGAAGGTCGAGCAGTACTTCCAGTAAAGCTGCCGCGCGCTCCGTTTCAGCAGCCAGTCCGCCGCTTCGCATGTCATGGCGATGGCGTCTTCTACCGGCTCGGTGCGGCATTTCAGGGCAATCACCTCGAACGCCGCTGCCTCGCTTTCGGGTTCATCGGCATGCGGTACGCCGATACGCAATGCCACCTTGTGACCCGACCGCGCGAGGATGGCGGCAAGATCGCTTGCCCCGGTAAAGTCATCGGCGATGCAGCCCAGCACGATACTCATTCTGCCTGCCCCTTGAACACGCGCTGGCCGCACGGCATTGTGCTGCACCATCCCCTTTTTACACATCCGGCAAAGCATACTCATTCATGGCACGCAAGGCACTTACCCTCGGCTCCGCCGTAATCGACATTATCGTGACCATTGATCCGGACCGCATCGAGCAGATGCAGATGCGCAACGCCGATACCTCGTTCCTGCTGGTCGAGGAAGGCCGCAAGGTCGATGCAGAAAGCATCACCCGGCACATCGGCGGCGGTGGCGTCAACACTGCGGTCAGCCTGGCCCGGCTCGGCTTCGACACCGCAGCCCTGGTCAAGACCGGCAATGACCGCAACCGCGAGGACGTAACCACAAGGCTGTCAGAAGAAGGCGTCAGCCTTGAGCATGTGCTGGCCGACGAAACGCACCCGACCGGCTCATCGGTGCTGGTGTCTTCGCATGACCGCAACGCTGGCATCTTTACCGCGCGCGGTGCCAACACCACGCTGAAACCGTCCGACATCTCGCCCGCCGCGTTCCAGCGTGACCTGGTGTTCGTATCCGGGCTGTCCAATGAATCCGCGGCCTGCTTCCCGCATGTCATTGCAACCGCCAGCGCTGCAGGTGCCAGCGTGGCGGTCAACCCCGGCATCCGGCAACTGTCAACGCGCAGCGACGAGTTCTTCGCCTGCCTAGACAAGATCGGCCTGCTCACCCTCAACCGGGTCGAGGCCGAGCAATTGGTGCCCACGCTGATTGCCCGCGGCATTGCCGACCAGCGCCGCGCCATCACCGTCACCGGCGATCCTGCCAGCCTGCACCAGCGTGGCCTGATGGCCGGCGGCTTCTCGCTGCCGTTTGATAGCTGGGTCAGGGCCATCACCTCGCTCGGCACCGGCATGGTGCTGATCACCAACGGTGCCGATGGCGCCTATGCAGGTACCCGCGACAGCATCTGGCATTGCACGGTGCCACCGGTCCGGGTTGCCGGCACGGCCGGAGCCGGAGATGCGTTCGCCTCGACCTTTGCCGGTCTCGTCGCCAGTGGTGAATCGGTCGAGACGGCCATCAGGGGTGCGACCTGCAACGCAGGTTCGGTAGTCGAGCACCTCGACACCCAGACCGGGTTGCTGAACCGCGATCAACTGGCTGAGCGGGTGCGCAAGTACGACAAGCAGCTGGTCGTCACCCGCTGGCCAACAGGCTGAGCCTCACGCCGAGCAACTTGCCCCGCCGAGCACGCAGAACTTCGCGCAGTGCGGGTGGTTGAGCTTGACAGCTCCGTCGCTGAAGTTGCCGCCGTTGGCCTTCATCGAGGCTTCCAGGGTTGCGCCCATCTCGAACGCCGGGTGATAGGGCAGCAGCGTGCACGGCACGATGGCGGGCTTGTCGGTGCCCTTGCGCTTGACCACCATGCGGCTTGACGCACACATCTGCTGGTCGGGCCGCTTGTCGAGGATGTCCCAGCACGCGGTGGTGATTTCCGGCACGTCCTGGCGTTCGTTCATTTCAGGAAACAGAACCAGCTTGCCCGCATCGGTGGCATCGATGCGCCAGCCTCTGTCCGCGATCAGGCCGGCATAGCCGGCACGCGAGTCCGGTTCAGTTTCGCCCCAGCACGAGCGCCCGGCAATGGCGATGTTGAAACCGTTCAAGTTCAGCCAGTCCATCCCGTCCAGCACCTTGTGCCAGGTGCCGGGGCCGCGCTCTTCTTCGTGCAATGCACGGCTGTAATGGTCGAGGCTGACGCGCAGCGTAAGTTTGTCCCCGTAAGTTTCCTGCAAGCCTGTCAGTTGTTCGCGCACGTTGCGCCGTTGCATCGGCTGCATGGCGTTGGTCAGCACCAGCACGTCGTGCCCGCGCATCAGCGAGGCCTCCAGCATGGCACCCATCTGCGGGTTCATGAACGGCTCCCCGCCGGTAAATGCAATCTCGCGGGTGCCCAGTCCCAGCGCTTCGATCTCGTCGAGCAGCGCCACCAGTTCGTCCAGCCGGAAGTACTCCAGCCGGTCATTGGTGGGCGAGCTTTCAATATAGCAATTGGCGCAGGTGATGTTGCACAAGGTGCCGGTATTGATCCACAAGGTCTCAAGCGCCACCAGCGGTACGCTGGCACGTGGCTCACCCCTGGCGGTGATATCGGGGTTGCGGAACTTCGCCGGGTCGATCGGCTGGAAGGGCTTGGCAAGCTTGGCGGATATCTCGTTCATGGGCGCGGAACTTAACCGTTTCGTCAAGTTACCGCACATCAAATATGCGACAACAAACGTGATTTCACACAAGCATTCTGAGAGTGAATTTGCGCAGGCAGATAACCCGGCACATCAGGCTTGACAGTCAAGGCCGGTAATGGCTGCCTATGCACCGGCGCAAGGCGGGTGTAGCTCAATGGTAGAGCAGAAGCTTCCCAAGCTTAAGACGAGGGTTCGATTCCCTTCACCCGCTCCAGTTTTCCGCGCACCCTCAAGGCCGAGGCCATTGTGAAAACAGCCGGCTGATGCCATGCGCTGTCTTGTTCCAGTGGAACGGCGCGCGCAGCAATTGCCACAGCGCAAGCCAGCCTGCCGCCGACATCAGCAACCAGTAAAGCGGCATCGTCGCCACGGCCGGCAACAGCGGCTTGAGCCGACGGATGACAAGTGCATGTGCGCCCGCCGCCATCGCTGCGCCATATCCCGCCAGCAGCACCGAAATGGCGGTAATCCTCGCCGCCTTGCCGCCAGGGCCGAGGCTGCCATAGGGCACGGTCAACAGGTCGTGCACGGTCAGCGCGAGAAACACCGGGTGCAGCAACGCCGCGCCAATCATGCCCGCCATCATCAGTTGCGCGGTGAGAAAACCCGCCGTGCCCATTTGTCGCCACGCCACAAGCGGCTGCCGCATCAGCACGATCCAGGTCTGCATCCAGCCCTTCAGCCAGCGCGCGCGCTGGTGCATCCAGTTGCCCAGCCGGCAGTTTGCCTCCTCGAACGTGGTCGAGCTGAGCACTTCGCAGCGATAGCCCCGCCGCGCCAGCCTCAAGCCCAGGTCGGCATCCTCGGTCACGTTCCACGCATCCCACCCGCCTGCGTCAATCAGCGCACGGTGGCGGAAGTGGTTGGAGGTGCCGCCCAGCGGCAACGGCAGGCCGAACCGCGCCAACGTCGGCAGGATCAGATCGAATAGCGTGGCATACTCGATGGTGAATTGCCGCGTCAGCCAGTTCTCGTTGCAATTGTAGTAGGCCAGCCTCGCCTGCAGGCAGGCCACCGATGCATCCGCGCCATGAAAGCACTCCGCCGCAAGCCGCAATTGCGCCGGTTGCGGAATGTCCTCGGCATCATAGATGGTCACCAGGTCGCCGCGGGCGAACAGCAGCGCCAGGTTGAGCGCGCGGGGCTTGGTTTGCGGCATGCCTGGCGACACCACGATCAGCTCGAACCCGGTGCCCTTCACCAGCCGTTCGGCCATCTGCCGGGTCTCGATGTCGGCTTCCTCGAGGATGATCTTCACGTCCAGCCTGGCCGCAGGATAGCGCAACGCCTGAAGCGACCGGATCAGGTGCGGCAGCATGTTGGCCTCGCGAAATACCGGCACCAGCACCGAGTAGACCGGCAACTCGTCGTCGCCCAGTTGCGCGCGGGCCGGCAGTTTCGCCCCGCCATGCAGGAACATCGCCACCAGCCGCACCAGGCTCAGCGACACGAACACGACACTGAAACTTGCCAGCAGTAGGACCTGCAGCAGGTCCGGCCGATAAACCGCCACCGCCAGCGTCAGCAGCGCCAGTGCTGCGCCCACTGCATATTGCATCGGGCGGATGTGGCCGCGCGCAGACAGCACTGGCGCGGTATCGGCCAGCCGGTTGGCGGCCAGCAGCGTCAGGTGCGCACCATCCTGCGAAAGGATTGCGTCGACCACGTCCTGCCGCGCCGCATTGCCCGTTATGGTGTGGCCCGCCTGCCGGCACGCGGCAGCAGACAGTGCATCGCTGGCTGCATGGCCCCGCACGCCCGGTCCCAGGTCGTAACGGAACCAGCCCTCGCGCATGAGACGAAGAACTTCGCCGGTGGAAAGCCGGGCGATGGCCCGGTTGATCTCGCTGCGGTTGAGAGGATACTGGCCACGACGGGCCTCGCGTTGGTGCTCATTGCCAGACGGCACAGTCTGCAACACGTCCGGTTCTCCGCCAACGCGATCCGCAATAATCTTGACCATGAGTTAAGCACGGCATCGCATTGCAGACAATGCCTTTTGGCAACCTGCAAGTGTGTGGTAAATCCCGCGAACCGCCTTATCCTGCCGGCATCGCTCAACCTTCAGGTTGTAACCGGCATTTTCAAACCTGGATTGACCTTTGACGCTCTTGCGCACAGTGCTGACCGCCTTCCTTCTCGCCCTCGTCGCGGGGCCAGCCCACGCTGCCGACGCAACGGCCGTGCCCGAGTTCAGGCATGTGTCCAGGGCAGACGTGTCGGCCTCTCTGCGCCAGGTGCGCAGCATCCGCTTCGCGTTGAAGGAAGCATCACCGCCTTTCGCCTATCGCAATGCGTCCGGCGAACTGACCGGCCTGCTGCCGCTGGTCCTGAATGGTGTGTGCGCCGACCTGAAGGTGAACTGTGAATTCTTCACGCAGACCGGAGGAGACCTTGAAGCACTTCTTCAAGACGGGCAGGCCGATGCGATCGTCGCCTTCTCGGTGCCCGACGCTGGCAGTCATCTGGACCGGTTCGATCATACCCGCCCATTCCTGCGCTCGTTCAGCCGGTTTGCGGCTCGCGTGGGCAGCCCGATCAACGACGCCGGCCGGCGCGCGCTGGCGGGCAAGCGCATCGGGGTTCGCACCGGCACGCGGCAGGCGCAATTCCTGGCGCAATACTATCCGCGCTCGGCCATCGTGGAGTTTGACGACACCGCAGGCATGTATGAAGCGCTGCGGTTGGCGCACGTTGACGCGATTTTCGAAGATTCCTTCCGGCTGATGTTCTGGCTGCAAGGCAAGGATGCGAAAGGTTGCTGCACATATCTCGGCGGTGGTTTCGGCATCGGCACGGAGTTATCGCAAGCCGTGTCCCTGCAGGTGCGCAAGGCCGACATCGATCTGCGCAAGGTGCTCGATTACGGTCTGGACCGGATGCAGTCGTCCGGCCGGTTTGCCGCGATCTACGCCCGGTTTTTCCCGGAAAGTCCGCTATGAGGAACACCGCGCCCGTGCTTGTCGACGGGCCGGACGGCGGTGATGTGCTGCTGCTGGCACACGGCGCCGGCGCACCGATGGATTCCGGTTTCATGACCACAATGGCAGGCTTGCTGGCGGTGTCCGGCATCCATGTGGTGCGGTTCGAGTTTTCCTACATGGCTGCGCGCCGTGAGGGCGCCGGTCGCAAGCCGCCCTCGCGCATGCCGCAATTGCTGGACGAGTACCGCAAGGTGATTGCTGAACTTGACCGGCCGCGGATTTTCATCGGCGGCAAGTCGATGGGCGGGCGCGTTGCCACCATGCTGGCCGCTGAACCGGACGCGCCAGATTGCATCGCCGGGCTGGTCTGCCTCGGTTATCCGTTTCACCCGCCGGCCAGGCCGGACAAG
This sequence comes from uncultured Anderseniella sp., assembly GCA_964390445.1. Lineage (GTDB taxonomy): Bacteria > Pseudomonadota > Alphaproteobacteria > Rhizobiales > Aestuariivirgaceae > Anderseniella. The sequence goes on along the minus strand of CAYMJJ010000022.1, from coordinate 24,526 downwards.
CTGAGGACGGCGCACTTGGCCAGCATCAAGGTGCCGGGCCTGATCGTACAGGGCGAGCGTGACCCGTTCGGCACCCGCGATGAAGTGGAAGGCTGGGATTTGGCCGGCAAATTTGAATTTCACTGGTGCCCGGCCGGCAATCACGACCTCGCGCCGCCGAAGCGCTCTGGCCATACGGCCCAGGAAAACCTGCACGCCGCAGCGCTGGCCATTGCCGCGTTCATGGCACGCAACCGCTGAAATTCTGCCGAATAGTGGAAAAGGTTCGGGACGCAAGGCCCGGGGGTACAACACCTTGCGTCCCGGTATTGGTTGCATCAGAGCCCACCGCGAGCGGTGCTTCCCTCTGCTACCAATCTGTATTGCCGGCCATTTAGGGTGACCAGTTGTCTGGCCGGCCAGGTGATGTTGATATGGCCACACAGCGGCACCGGATGATGTGCCGAAGTGCACATTTCGGTCAGGTTTGTTCTACCCATAGTAGTTGTTGATAATTTTTCCCCGGCGTAACATCATCGCCGCCGTGGATCAGTTGAGGGACATTCCAGTTTTTGCCGACCTGAGTGACGGAGATGTTCGTCGCCTGTCGGTTCACTGTGCCTGGCGCTCGGTGGCGGAGAACGAATTGCTGATCGACTACGAGGACGACACCGCCAACGTGCTGTTCGTCATCGAGGGCCGCGTCAGGGTGTTGCTGCGCACCGCCGCAGGGCGTGAAGTGATCCTCGACGACATGACCGCCGGCCAGTTTTTCGGCGAGATGGCGGCCATCGACGGCCAGCCTCGTTCTGCCAACGTTACGGCGCTTGAAAAGGCGCGCGTCTGCACAATGCCGGATGCCGTGTTCAGGGACGCCTGCTGCACCATTCCGTCGGTCAACATGGCGGTGCTGAAAATGCTGTCGCACCGGGTGCGAACCTTGAACCAGCGGCTGAGCGAGTATGCCTTCCTGACCGCCAAGCAGCGGCTGTGCGCCGAACTGTTGCGATTGTCGCGCCCGCGCGCCGCCAATGAAGGCCAGCGCATCGTGTCGCCACCGCCGCTCCAGCGTGAGCTTGCCGACCGCATCTCCACCCAGCGCGAGGTGGTTACCCGCGAACTGGCATCGCTGTCGCGCAAGGGCATCATTGAAAAGACTCGCGGCGGCCTGGTGCTGGTTCAGCCCGCCCGGCTGCAGGACATGATCGCCGAAGCTCTCTGCAAGTAGCAACCGGCAAGCCGCTCAATTCAGGTCCCGTTCGATGTCTTCGGCAAAGTCACGCTCGAACACCAGTTGGCCGTTGAGCCAAGCCTCGATCCGGGCGGTCAGGTGAAACATCGTGGTGGACGCCGTCATCGCGGAAAAGGTTTCGGTGCGGACGTGGTGTCCGTCCCGGATCATTTCTTCGGTCCAGTGTGTCGATGAGCGTGCCGACAACGGGTCATCCGGGTTGATGTAGTGGGTTTCGCGGCCAACCCCGCCGCTGGTCAGGCCGTGCGTGGACTCGGTGTACAGGCCGAAGTCGTCGACGATCGAGATCGTTACGGCACCGGTGTCGGGGTCTTCGGTCTGGGTGCGTTCATGATGCGGCGGACGCACCTCGATGAGCTTCACCGGCGGCGCACTCAGCGGTTCGCTGAAGTGGGGTGTCACGTTGGCAGCGTCCGGCGACCGCAGCGGCAGGTTGAGCCACGAACGCGAGGCGTGCACCGTCAGCGTAACCGGTTCGGATGCCGGCCACATGATCGGCCAGTAGCTGGTGGACAACGACAACCGCAGGCGATGGCCCTCTGGCAGGTGCCAGGCAATGTCATCCAGCGCGATGCGGGCAAAGTACCGCTCGCCCGGTTCAAGCGCCTGCGGGTGTTCGTGGCTGGTGATGTGGGTGAGGTTCTGCAAGGCGTAGGTGATACGCGTCACCGTGCCGTCGGGGCGCACATCGCACAACCGCACCGCCAGCAGCGCCACGGGCCGGTCAACGCTGAACTCAAGCTCAAGTTCTGCTGCGCCTGTAATATCGACACCTTCACCAAGCGGACCGGTGTCGAAGGTCAGTGAGCCAGCATCATCGCGGGCCTGGTCGCCGGCAAACTCCGGGCCCAGCCAGATGATGCAGAACTCGCCGCCATCGCGGCCGGTGGTCTGCGGCGAGCAGATGGTGAGCGCGGTTTCGTCGCCCGGTTGCTGCGCCAGCCCCTGCGGTGTGAGGTAGAGCCGGTTGGTTTCGCTGGCAGGCCCGGGCCAGGCGGCCTCGGCAATCCAGCGCCCGGCAAGTTGCGCCGGCAGGTCCTGCGGCGAGTAGCTGTCGATGATGTAGGCGCGCATGGCCGGGTCACGCAGTACGCCGGTGGCCTCGCCCTTCAGCCAGAAGTCCCACCAGCGCAACGCTTCCTGCAGGAAGCCGATGCGGGGACCGGGCACGGCGAAATGCGGGTACTTGTGCGCCCACGGCCCGATGATGGCCTTAACCGGCGATGCCAGGTTGTTGAGCATTCTGGGAATGGCATTCGAGTAGGCATCATTCCAGCCGCCAACTGCCAGTACCGCCGCGGAGATGGCGGAATAATCCTCGCACACCGAACCACGCTTCCAGTAGCTGTCGCGGTGCTGGTGCTGCAACCATCGCGCTGCGAGAAACGGTTCGTTCTTCAGCCGCCCCAGCCACGCATCGTACCAGCCCTCACCATACAGCAGCGGGTCCGGCGCGCGCGATGAATAGGCCAGCATGGTCGCGCCCCAGCCCAGATTCTCGCCCAGCAGGCAGCCTCCCTTGTAGTGGATGTCGTCGGCGTAGCGGTCGTCGGTCGAGCACAGGGTGACGATGGCCTTGAGCGGTTCGGGCCTGAGCGCGGCAATCTGCAGGGCGTTGAACCCGCCCCACGAGATGCCCATCATGCCGACCTTGCCGGTGCACCAGGCTTGCGCGGCAATCCAGTTGATCAGGTCGACGCCGTCGGTCAGTTCCTGCTCGCTGTACTCGTCCTCCAGCACGCCGTCCGCATCGCCCGAGCCGCGCATGTCCACCCGCACGCAGGCATAGCCATGCCCGGCGAAGTAGGGGTGGGTCAGGTGATCGCGCTCGATGGTGCCGTCGCGCTTGCGGTAGGGCAGGTACTCCAGGATGGCAGGTACCGGATAGTCGCCGGCGTCCTCGGGCAGCCAGATGCGCGCAGCCAGCCTGCAGCCGTCGGGCATGGTGATCCACTGGTTCTCGATCTCGCGCACCTTGCGCGGAAACTGGTCGATGACAGTGGTCATGAACTGAACCGCTGCACGGCAGCGGCGATGGCGGCAAACATGGCACCCGCTGCCGGCGACATGTGGCGCGCGCGCAGGCACGCGTGCACCATTTCAGGTTCGTGTCGAACCTGTACCGCGATGCCTTCGGTCTGCAGCCGGTCAGCATAGTCGAAGCAGTCGTCGCGCAGCGGGTCCCATTCGCACGCCACCAGGAAGGCCGGCGGCAGGCCCGCGTAATCGGTTTCGCGCAATGGCGCGTGGAACTTGGCAGAGCAAACACCGGGCGGCGCATCACCCATGTACCAGCGGTCATAGGCCCGCATGCCGGCAGTGGTCAGGCCCGGCGCGTTGGCCCGGCTGATATAGCTTCCGCGCGTCATGTCACCGCCCAGCGACGGATAGATCAGCACCTGGCCCGATGGCAGCGCCAGGCCGTCGTCGCGCCGTTTCAGGCAGACCGCAGCCGCCAGGTTGCCGCCGGCTGAATCGCCCGCGATCACGGTACGGTTCGCATCGATGCCGAACCGGGCAGCCTCGCTGAGAATGTGCTCCACCGCTGCGGCACTGTCATCAAAAGCGGCCGGAAACCGGTGCTCCGGTGCCAGCCGGTAGTCGACCGCGATGACGGTTACCCGCGCCATTTCCGCCAGCCCGCAGCAGATGTCATCGTGGCTGTCGAGGCCGCCCAGGACGTAGCCGCCACCATGCAGGTAGATCAGCCCGGCCCCGTCGCGGCGATTGGCGGGCACATAGTGCCTCAGTACGATGGCCCCGCCAGGACCTGCGCAACTGCTATCGCGCACTGCCATGCCATCCGGGCGTCCGGCGTGAAACGCCCGGCACATGCCGTCGTAGCGCTCGCGCATCTGTTGCATGCTCAGATCGACTGCATCATCCGGGAAATGCGCCGCCGACAAGGCAAGAAACTCCTTGATTTCTGCTTCTTGCGGGCCAGGGCGCGGGTCGACACGAACAGTTGTCACATTGCCATGACAAACTTTTCCCATCATGATTCCCTTTATGATCTGGAACAGACAGCCCCAGCCACCTGATGAAGGTGACGCGCGCGCCGATAATGCGGCGGGTGATAGAGTGCTGCAACCTCAAATCGCGGGCTTGCCGGGCGCGTTGATCGAGGCCATCCCCGATCCTTTCATCATCGTCGATGAGGCAGGCCTGATCATTGCGGCCAACCAGGCGACCATGCAGTTGTTCAAGTCGCTGATGCCCGGAGACCACCTGTCCCAGCACGCGCGCACGCCGCTGTTGCTGGAAACCATCGAGGAAGTCATCGACACGCAGGTGGCCCGCCGCATCGACTACGAACGCCGTACCGGCGGAGGCCGCCGCTTCGAGGCCTGGATCGCGCCGCTGGAGGTCGCGGGCAATACCGGTTCAGCGCCAGCCCGCAAGGGCCCGGCCGCCAGCATCCTGCTGCGCGACCTGACCGCGCAACAGAACCTTGAGCGCATGCGTACCGATTTCGTCGCCAATGCCAGCCATGAGCTGCGCACGCCGCTGGCCTCGATGACCGGCTACATCGAAACCCTGCAAGGCTCTGCCCGCACCGACGAGGTCGCGCGCGAGCGCTTCCTTGGCCGGATGCTGGAACAGGCCCACCGGATGCGCCGGCTGATCGATGATCTGCTGTCGCTGTCGCGCGTCGAGATGAATGTTCACCGCACGCCTTCGGATATCGTTGACCTGGCCGACATTGCCCGGTTTGCCGCAGAAGCGCTGGGCATCCAGGCGCGCGCTGAAGGGTGTGCCATACGGGTGTCGGCAATCGGACCCGCCGCTGTCAAGGGCGATCGTGAAGAACTGATCCAGGTGGTGCAGAACCTGATCGAGAATGCCCTCAAGTACGGTTCCTCCGCACAGGGCATCGACGTAACGGTGAAGGTGGATGCCGCTCGGAACCACATCCACCTCGCCGTACGCGATCATGGCAATGGCATCCCGGCTGAGCACCTGCCCCGGCTGACCGAACGTTTCTACCGCGTGAATGCCCAGGAAAGCCGCTCACGCGGTGGTACGGGGCTCGGATTGTCAATCGTCAAGCATATCCTGCTGCGCCATCAGGCCGATCTTGCCATCGAGTCCGTGCCGGGTCAGGGAAGCACCTTCACAATTCGTTTTCCGGCTGTTGCGCAGGTTCGCAAGGCTGCGGAATAACCCTGCAAATTCAACGATTTAAACTGTCACAATAGTGTCATTTAACTGTCACATTATCTTGTGGTGGGCAGGCTAGCTGTCATGGTGTTCGCAGCGGGAATGCGCAAACGTCAGGGCCATGACCCGGCGGCATTCCGCACACCAGTCCACTTACCGGGGCAGGAAGCCCCAACAGGGAAAGTCATCATGATCAAACGCAGTTTCCTCCTGGCATCGGTTGCCGTTGCCTCGCTCGCCGTGGCCGGCCCTTCCCATGCCCGCGACAACGTGCAAGTTACCGGCTCTTCGACCGTTCTGCCTTATTCGACCATTGTTGCCGAAGCTTTCGGCGAGAACTTCCAGTTCCCGACCCCGGTCGTGGAAGGTGGCGGTTCGGGTGCTGGCCGCAAGAAGCTGTGCGAAGGCGTTGGTGCCAACACCCCCGACATCGCCAACTCGTCGTCGCGCATCACCAAGGGCGACTACGAACTCTGCATGTCGAACGGCGTGACCGAGATCATGGAAGTCCGCTTTGGCTACGACGGCATCGTGTTTGCTTCGGACGTGAACGGCCCTGAATTCGCATTTACCCAGGCCGACATCCACGGCGCCCTGGCCGCGAAGGTCATGAAGGACGGCGCGCTGGTCGACAACACCGCCAAGACCTGGGCCGACGTGAATCCATCTCTGCCTGCACAGGACATCCTGACGTTCGTTCCGGGTACCAAGCACGGCACCCGTGAAGTGTTCGACGAAAAGGTTATCATCGCAGGCTGCGAAGCCAACGGCACGATGGAACTGCACATGGCAGCAGCCGGTGGCGACAAGAAAGTGGCCCAGAAGGAGTGCATGGCGCTCCGGACCGACGGCGTCTCGGTCGACATCGACGGCGACTACACCGAAACGCTGGCACGTGTTGATGCCAACAAGAACGGCATCGGGGTGTTCGGTCTGTCCTTCTACCAGAACAACACCGACAAGCTGCGTGTCGCCACCATGGCTGGCGTGGTTCCGACCACCGAAGCGATCGCCAAGGGCGAATATCCTGTGTCGCGTCCGCTGTACTTCTACGTCAAGAAGGCACACCTGGGCGTGATCCCCGGCCTGCAGGAATACGTCGAGTTCTTCGTGTCGGATGACATGGCAGGCCCGGATGGCCCGCTGGCCGCCTATGGCCTGGTTTCCGACCCGGAACTGGCCGCAACCCAGGCGATGGTTGCTGCTGGCACCGCAATGAAGCCGATTGAATAGTCGAACGGCTCCGGAGGAGAGCGCGGTTGCGCGCTCTCCTTTTCTTCTTGCCCACGGGCGTCACCTGAAAGCGTATTTGCCATGAGTGTCGGCCTTCTTTCCCTGATTGTCCTGATCATATCGGCGATCGGTTACTTTGTGGCGCGTTCTCGCGCCATGAAGAGCGCTGGTGGAAATGCGCGTGCCCTGCATTCGCTCCCGTCCTACTACGGACAGGCAGCCTTTCTCTTTACCGCCGTACCGGCCCTTCTGATGATGGCGGCCTGGTTGCTGATCCAGGGTCCGATGATCGAGGCCCGGGTCATCGGCCAACTTGGCTCGGAGGTTGCCGCCGACGCGACGTCCGCGAAACTTGCCATGAACGACGTGCGCCGGATCGCCGGCGGGCTTGACGCCATGCAAGAGCGTTTCGGCATGTCGAACGAAGATCTGGCCGCGATGCGGGCGGACCTGACTGACGTGCGCGGACGTCTTTCCGAGGTCGGCGTGGCGCTTGGAAGCGAGACCAAGCCCGAAGTCTTCGAAGCCGCAAAGTCCTATCGCATCGCCCAGTCGAGCAGCGCGATGGCAATGAGCGTCATGGTGATCCTGACAGCCCTTGCCGGTCTGGCCTTCGCGGTGCTGCGGACGAACCGCAATTTCCGTGCACGCAACGTGACCGAGACATTCATCCTTTGGCTCTTCATCGGAGCGGCCACCATCGCGATCCTCACAACGATCGGCATCGTCCTGTCGCTGCTGACGGAATCGATCCGCTTCTTTTCAAAGTATCCGATCTTCGACTTCTACTTCGGCACCGTGTGGAACCCGCAGTTCCGCGGAGGTTCCGACCTGGGCCTGCTGCCGCTGCTCTGGGGCACCATGTACATCAGCCTCGTGTCCATGCTGGTGTCGGTTCCACTGGGTCTGTTCACGGCGATCTACACGGCGGAATATGCGCCCCAGCGCGTCCGCAATGTGGTCAAGCCACTGATCGAGGTCATCGCCGGCATCCCGACCGTTGTGTTCGGCCTTTTCGCCCTGGTCACCGTGGGTCCGTTCCTGCGCGATTTCATCGCGGTGCCGACGGGGCTGGGCGATTCCGGATCATCCGTGATGACCGCGGGCCTGGTGATCGGGATCCTGAACACGCCGTTCATTTCGTCCCTGGCCGACGACATCATCAGTTCGGTGCCCAATTCACTGCGTGATGGCTCTTATGGTCTGGGTGCGACCAAATCGGAAACCATCCGCGAGGTCATCCTCCCGGCAGCCCTGCCCGGGATCGTCGGTGCCGTCCTTCTGGCGGGAAGCCGCGCCATCGGCGAGACGATGATCGTGGTGATGGGCGCGGGCGCTGCGGCCAAGATGGACATGAACCCGTTCGAGGCCATGACAACCATCACCGTGAAGATCGTCAGCCAGTTGACCGGCGACCTTGCCTTCGACTCGCCTGAAACGCTCGTGGCCTTCGCCCTTGGCATCACGCTCTTCGTGCTGACGCTGTGCCTCAACATCTTCGCTCTGTGGTTCGTCCGCAAGTACAAGGAGCAGTACGACTGATGACCGACATTTCCCAGCCCATCGAGACCGCAGTCGAGCCGATGCGAACCACCACCTCCCTGATGACGGAAACCACGCGTACCAAGCGGCGCAACGCGGCAGAACGGCGCTTTCAGTGGTATGGCATCATCGCGATCTCGATCGCACTCGCGACATTGGCGTTCATGCTCTTCACCATCTTCAAGGACGGCTCTTCGGCGTTTGTGCAGGCCAAGATCACCTACCCTGTCACGATCGACGCGGCCGTTGTGGACAAGTCAGGCAATCGGGATCTCGCCGAGATGTCGAAGGTTACGACCATCGGCTACGGGCGTTTGCTGAGCGCATCGCTGGTGGCGCATCTGGCTGAGCGGGGCATCACGGTCGAGGGTATCTCGGACCGGGAGATTTCGGACATGATCTCGAAGGATGCGCCTGCCCGCCTGCGTGACCTGGTGCTCGCGGACCCGTCGCTGGTTGGCCAGACCATTGCCACCGAAGTCTTCGCTACCGGACGGATCGACGGGTATCTGAAGGGCCGTGTGGATCGTGACATTGCGGCCCGCGATTCCAACGTGTCGGTTGCCCAGCTGGACCTTGCCGACAAGATGGTCGAGGCGGGTATCATGGACACGAGCTTCAACTGGCGTTTCATCACTGCGCCGGATGCCTCCGACCTGCGTCCCGAAGCCGCCGGTCTGGGCGTCGCGCTGCTGGGCAGCCTTTACATGATGTTTCTTGTGCTGATCTTCACCTTGCCCCTGGGGGTGTCGGCGGCGATATATCTCGAGGAATTCGCAGCGAAGAACTGGTTCACGGACCTTGTGGAGGTGAACATCTCGAACCTCGCTGCGGTGCCGTCGATTGTCTACGGGATCCTCGGCCTTGCGGTCTTCATCAACTTCGCCGGGCTACCCTCGTCGGCACCGCTGGTGGGGGCGCTTGTTCTGACGCTGATGACCCTGCCGACGATCATCATCGCGACACGCGCCGCCATCCGGGCAGTGCCGCCCTCAATCCGCGATGCCGCGCTCGGCATTGGGGCCTCCAGGATGCAGACGGTATTCCACCACGTGCTGCCGCTGGCTGCTCCCGGCATCATGACCGGCACGATCCTTGGTCTTGCCTCGGCGCTTGGCGAAACCGGCCCGCTCCTGCTGATCGGGATGGTAGCCTTCGTGACCAACTATCCGGACAGCCCGCTGGAAGGCGGTTTCCTTGACCCCGCAACCGCCCTGCCGGTGCAGGTCTATTCCTGGGCGTCGCGCTCCGATCCGGCCTTTATCGAGCGGTCTTCCGGCGCGATCATCGTTCTGCTGATCTTCCTTGTCTGCATGAACATCCTTGCAATCCTGCTGCGCCGCCGCTTCGAGCGGCGCTGGTAACGGCTGCCGCATAACCGGTATTTTGGAGATTAGTAATGGACGCATCCGTCGTAGACAAACCAACCCGCTTCAAGACCGTGATGACGCCGGCTGAACCGGTCGTCATGCAACAGCACCGGCCAAAGATCGTCACCGAGGGCGTGACCGTTCACTACGGCGAGAAGCAGGCGATCTTTCCGCTGGACATCAAGATTCCGGACCGTGCTGTATCGGCGTTCATCGGCCCCTCGGGCTGTGGCAAGTCGACGTTCCTGCGTTGCATCAACCGCATGAACGATACCATCCCGATCTGCCGCGTCGGTGGCCAGATCCTGCTGGACGGCGAGGACATCCATGATCCCCGCATCGATCCGGTGCAGTTGCGTGCCAAGGTCGGCATGGTGTTCCAGAAGCCGAACCCGTTTCCCAAGTCGATCTACGACAACGTGGCCTATGGGCCGCGCATTCACGGCCTTGCCCGCAGCAAGACGGATATGGACGAGATCGTCGAGAAGTCGTTGAAGCGGGCAGGCCTGTTCGAGGAGGTTAAGGACCGGCTCGACTCGCCAGGCACCGGCCTGTCCGGCGGCCAGCAGCAGCGTCTTTGCATCGCCCGCGCCATCGCCGTCAGTCCCGAGATCATTCTCATGGACGAACCGTGTTCGGCGCTTGATCCGATCGCAACCGCACGGATCGAGGAACTGATCGACGAACTGCGCGAGAACTATTGCATCGTCATCGTTACCCACTCGATGCAGCAGGCCGCACGCGTGTCGCAGCTGACCGCCTTCTTTCATCTCGGTACGCTTGTGGAGGTTGGCGACACTGAAGCCATCTTCACCAACCCGCAAGAACGCCGCACCCAGGATTATATCACTGGCCGCGTCGGCTGATCCGGCCGTTCCCTCATGAAAGGTTGAAGTTCATGTCTACTCACATCGTCACCGCGTTTGATGATGAACTGTCAGAACTGCGCAAGCTGATCGCCCAGATGGGTGGCCTTGCAGAAGACCAGTTCGGCAAGTCCATCGATGCACTTTCGCGCTCGGACAAGGCACTCGCAGAGCGCGTCATTGCCTCTGACGACAAGATCGACCTCGTGGAGAAGGAGCTTGAGGACCGAGCCATCACGTTGATCGCCCGGCGCCAGCCAATGGCAACCGACCTGCGTGCCGTCATCGTGGCGATCCGCATCTCGTCGGACCTCGAGCGCATCGGGGACCTTGCCAAGAATATTGCCAAGCGCACCCTGGCGTTGGACGAGCCGCTGCCACGGTCCGTCAATGTCGGCATGACCCGGATGGCTGATCTGGCCATGGAGCAGCTCTCGGACGTTCTGGACGCCTACACCCGGTTTGACATCGACAAGGCACAGGACGTGTGGGAGAAGGACAGCCGCATTGACGCGCTGTACAATTCGCTGTTCCGCGAGTTGCTCACTTACATGATGGAAGATGCCCGCACCATTTCCATGTGTACGCACCTGCTGTTCGGTGCCAAGAACATCGAGCGCATTGGCGACCACACCACCAATATTGCGGAAAACGTGATCTATCTGGTGTCCGGCGACGCTCCTGCGGGCAACCGCCCGAAGCAGGACGACACGTCCACCACCTCGATCGGCAAACCCGCCAAGTAAGCTCCCGCAGCCAGAATTTCCGGTAAGCGCCCATGCCTGCAAACGTTCTGATCGTTGAAGACGAAGACTCCATCCAGGAACTGCTGTCTTACAATTTCAAGGCCGAAGGGTTCAACGTCCGCTGCCTTGACGGCACTGAGGATGTGGTACGTGAAGTGGTTACGGAAATCCCCGACCTGATCGTGCTCGACTGGATGCTGCCGAACATGTCGGGCATCGAGATCTGCCGCTTGCTGCGGGCTCGCGCCGAAACCCGTGACGTGCCGATCATCATGCTCACAGCGCGTGGCGAAGAGGTCGAGCGTGTGCGTGGCCTGGCAACCGGGGCCGATGATTTTGTGGTCAAGCCGTTCTCCGTGCCCGAGCTTCTGGCCCGGGTGAAGTCGCTGCTACGCCGCTCCAGCCCCGAGGCTGTGTCCGACCTTCTCAGGGCCGGCGACCTGTCGCTGGACCGTCGTACCCGGCGGGTGCAGCGAAACAGCCGCGACATCGACCTGTCGCCCACCGAGTTCCGGCTGCTCGAACACATGATGCAGGCCCCGGGCCGGGTGTTTACCCGCGCCCAGCTGCTCGATGCGGTGTGGGGGAGGGACGTCTACGTCGATGAGCGCACCGTGGACGTGCACGTGGGCCGGCTGCGCAAGTCCATCAACCGGGCACGCGAGACCAACCCGATCCGCACCGTGCGCGGTGTCGGCTACTCGTTCGACGAGCGCTTCGGCGCCATCAACGCCTGATGCTTCGCCCGTTCAGCAAAGTTCATCCTCATCCATGAAAAAGGCGGCTGCCGTAGCAACCGCCTCGCTCTTGCCGCCGTCCCGTAAATCGTCACAGGTTTAACCGCTGCGGCGGCGCCGGTCGCTGTTTGCCTGGTAGGCGATGGCTGAATGCCCCGGGCAGTAGGGTGAGCCGTCCCTGGGTGCCTTGCCGCAGAAGCAGAAGTCCGCGTGGCTCGGATCGCCGATCGGCCAGCGGCAGGTCTTGTCAGACAGCATCAGGATGGTCACCCGTTCGCCTTCGGGAATGTCGGCCACCCGGATCGGCACCGGCTCATGCATCGGCTCGGGCTTGATGGCAGGTGCTGCGCGCAAGGCCGCATTGCCAACGGTGCGATAGGCATTGGCGCTTGCAGATGCAGGCGAACTCGCTGAAGGCCGGCCGGGCAGGCTGGGCTCGCGGGTCTTGCGGGTGCGCGGTGTCGAGACGCGGGTGCGCGTGACGCGGCCTGACAGGCCCATCCGGTGCACCTTGCCGATGACCGCGTTGCGGGTGACCCCGCCAGCCAGCTTTGCCGCAATCTGGCTGGCACTCAGGCCTTCCGCCCACATCTTCTTCAACAGCTCGACGCGCTCGTCGGTCCAGGGCAATTTCTGGTTCGCATCTGCTGGCTCGTTCTGGTCGCTCACGACTGAATCCTTTTGTGTTCACCGGGCAAGGCTCTGGCCGGTGCTAAACGCCTATGTACTGACGAGAAAACGCTACATCTCGTAGACTGATGAGCCGGACCCTACTAAATACGCTGAATCTGCCGCAAGAGTCCGGCAACTGATTTACCGGGCTTTTCCCCAGTTTCAGCCGCTCATGATGGTTAACGGGCAGTTAATCAACAGCTTGGACTCACGTACATGCGGCGTTCTGACTCACGCGTCACCGCGCCGGCGGCGAAGGTACCTCAACCGGGCCTGCCAACACGTTGATTTTGCGATGTCGTAGCGGTATAAATGGGCATCAATGACACGCCGCCGCCACCTCGGCGGCGTTTTCAATTTGTCTTTCCGTTCAGCGTGCACGTGTCAAAAGGTCAGGAAGTTCCGATGTCGAGTGCCATTCTGCCCACCTACAACCGCACGCCATTTGCCATCGAGAGCGGTGAGGGCTGCTGGGCACTGACCAGCGACGGGCGCCGCTTGCTGGATTTCGGCGCAGGCATTGCCGTCAATGGCTTGGGCCATTGCCACCCTCACCTGGTGGAGGTGCTGTGCCAGCAGGCCGGCAAGCTCTGGCATACGTCAAACCTGTATCGCATTCCCGAGGGCGAGCGGCTGGCCGAGCGCCTCGTCGCCGCCACGTTTGCCGACCTTGTGTTCTTCTCCAACTCTGGTGCCGAAGCGCTCGAGGCTGCCTTCAAGATGGCGCGCAAATATCATGCGGCCAACGGCCAGCCCGAAAAATACCGCCTTGTCACCTTTGAAGGTGCCTTCCATGGCCGCACGCTGGCGACCATAGCTGCCGGTGGCCAGCAGAAATATCTGGAAGGGTTTGGCCCCGCCACGCCCGGCTTCGACCAGGTGCCGTTCGCCGATCACGATGCGGTCAAGGCGGCAGTCGGGCCGGAAACCGCAGGCATCCTGATCGAGCCTGTGCAGGGCGAGGGCGGCATCCGCCCGGTGCCTGCACAGTGCCTAAGGGGCCTGCGCGAGTTGTGCGACGAACGCGGCATCCTGCTGGTGCTGGACGAGGTGCAGTGTGGCATGGGCCGCACCGGCAAGCTGTTTGCCTACGAGCATTCCGGCATCAGGCCGGACATTCTTGCCTCGGCCAAGGGCATTGGCGGCGGCTTTCCGCTCGGCGCATGCCTTGCAACGGCTGAAGCTGCAAAGGGCATGGTCGCAGGCACGCACGGTTCGACCTATGGCGGCAACCCGCTGGCCATGGCCGTCGGCAATGCCGTGCTGGACGTCATCCTGGAAGACGGCTTCCTCGACGGCGTCAACCGCAAGGCGGGCCTGCTGAGGCAGAAGCTGGCAGCCTTGAAGGACCAGTACCCGCACGTCATCGAGGACATCAGGGGTCAGGGCCTGATGATGGGCATCAAGTGCAAGGTGGCAAACACCGCACTTGCCGCTGCCTGCCTCGATGCAGGCCTGATGGTGGTAACAGCAGGCGACAACGTGCTGCGCCTGCTGCCGCCGCTGATCGTGTCTGAAGTAGAAATTGGCGAAGCCGTGGCGCGTATCGAGACCGCCTGCCGCAGCCTTGAAGCCAATGGAGCAGCGGCCTGAACTGCCGCCCGGCATCCTCACTGAAACCCGACTGACCGTACAGGACACGGCCAACGCCATGACACGAAACTATCGTTCCTTTCTGGATATATCGCAGCTTGAAACCGGCGAACTGAACGCCATGCTGGCATCCGCTCTCAACGCCAAGCAGGCCCGCCACGGCAACCCCCGCGGTGTGGTTGACGGCATGCGTCCGCTTGACGGCCATGTGCTGGCGATGATCTTTGAAAAGCCCTCAACCCGCACTCGCGTCTCGTTTGACATGGCCATCCGCCAGCTGGGCGGTGAGAGCATCGTGCTGTCGGCTGCAGACTTGCAGCTTGGCCGCGGCGAAACCATTGCAGATACCGCCCGCGTGCTGTCGCGCATGGTGGATGCCATCATGTTGCGCACCCACGAAGCCGACAAGCTGCATGAGCTTGCCGAGATGGCGACAGTTCCGGTGATCAACGGCCTGACCGACGACACTCACCCATGCCAGATCATGGCGGACCTGCTGACCCTGCTGGAAGTCAAGGGCACCATCCACGGCAGGAAGGTGGCCTGGGTTGGCGACGGCAACAATGTGCTGACCTCGTGGATTCATGCGGCCGGCAAGCTCGACTTCGAGCTGACCATTGCCACCCCGCCGGAGCTTGCGCCTAACCAGCGCGCGCTCGACTGGGCAGCCGAAAACGGGGCCCGCCTCAGCATCGGCACGGACCCTCACGCTGCTGTTGCCGGCGCTGACTGCGTAGTAACGGACACCTGGGTATCGATGTCGGACGTCGACGCCTCCAACCGGCACAACCTGCTTGAAGCCTACCAGGTGAATGACCATCTGATGTCGACAGCCGCACCAGATGCGATCTTCATGCATTGCCTTCCTGCCCATCGCGGCGAGGAGGTGACGTCATCCGTAATCGATGGGCCGCAATCGGTTGTCTGGGACGAGGCGGAAAACCGCCTGCACGCCCAGAAAGCCATCTTGCGCTGGTGCCTCAACAAGCTCTGACACGGAATGGGCGTGCACATGCACGGCCCGGGACCCCAAATGATGCAACCTCGCACTCTCGACATAACCACGGCTGTTTCCATTGAAGATGCGGTGCTGCCGTTCGACATCAAGCCGTTGGGGGTGCGCGGCCGCATGGTCCGCCTCGGTTCGATCCTCGACACCATCCTCGACAAGCACGACTATCCGCTTGCCGCATCTGCCGTGCTGGCTGAAGCCGTGGCGCTGGTCGCCATGTTTGGCTCGATGCTCAAGTTCGACGGCAAGTTCAT
The DNA here is from genome assembly GCA_964390445.1 of uncultured Anderseniella sp. GTDB lineage: Bacteria > Pseudomonadota > Alphaproteobacteria > Rhizobiales > Aestuariivirgaceae > Anderseniella. The sequence goes on along the minus strand of CAYMJJ010000022.1, from coordinate 9,109 downwards.
CCTGCAAACCTCGACAGACGGCCCGGTGGACATGCTGGTGGCTGACTTTCTGTCGCCCAACCGGGTGCGTGGCTATGCCCGCGTGCACGTGGACCGGCTGGCCGAGCTGGAAGCCTCCGGCAACCTCACACCGCAGGCGGTGCTGGGCAATGGCCACCTTGCGATGACCGTTGACCAGGGCGCCGACATGGAGCGCTACCAGGGCATCGTGGCGCTGCAGGACGCAACGCTGGCCGATGCAGCGCACGAGTACTTTCGCCAGTCCGAGCAGGTCCCAACCTTCATGAAGCTGGCAGCCGGGCCGTTGATCGGCCGCGCCGGTGCGACTGCGTCGTGGCGCGCTGGTGCCATCATGATCCAGCATCTGCCCGAAGAAGGCGGCATCAGCCCGATGCCGGTGCATTCCGGTGACAACCCTGCTGGCGAAGAAGACGTGGCCGAGGATGACAACTGGCTCAAGGCGCGGTTCCTGCTGGACACCGTCGAGGACCACGAACTGCTCGATCCGCTGCTGTCAGCGCAGCGCGTGCTGTACAGGCTGTTCCACGAAGATGGCGTGACCGTCTATCCGGAGCTGGTCTTCGAGTCCTACTGCTCGTGCTCTGCAGAGCGGCTGCAGGACATTCTGACACGCATGCCCGATGACGACCGCGCCCACATGGCCGACAATGGCAAGATCAAGGTGAAGTGCGAGTTCTGCTCCAACGAGTACACCTTTTCAGCCGGCGATATCGCTGCCGGTTGAGGCTCAGTCTCGCTGCAGGCTGTCTGCCAGTGCGTCCAGGAACCTGTCGCACGCATCCAGCTGTGATGTGGCGATGAACTCATCGGGCGCATGGGCCTGGTCGATCGAACCGGGTCCGCACAGCACCGTGGACATGCCGGCGGCCTGGAAATGGCCTGCTTCAGAGGCATAGGACACCACGCTGGTACGGTTGCTACCGCTCAACCGCAGCGCCAGCGAGCGCGCCTCGCCGTCCGGTTCAGGGGCCAGCCCGGGGACGTTGACGTAGTTGACGGTCGAGATACCCGCATGCGGGAACCGCTGCCGGATTAACGTGTTGCGGGCCTGCGCCCAGGTTGCCATGCGGTCGCGGATTTCGGCCTCGTCCTGCCCCGGCAACAGCCGCGCCTCCCACCATAGCTCGGCCGTGTTCGGCACAATGTTGACGGCGGCACCGGCGTTGAGCACTCCGGCGTGAACGGTGGTATAGGGCGGGTCGAACTCGCTGGCTGCATCGGCGCGCTCTCGCATTTCAGCCCCCAGCCTGTCCAGTTCGGCAACCATCATCGCCGCCTCACTGAGCGCGTTCCACCCGGACAGAGGCCTTGAGGAGTGCGCCTCGACGCCGGTGACGGTGGTGACATAGGCCTGGCAGGCCTTCTGGCCGGTCACCACCTGCATCATGGTTGGCTCGCCCACAATGCACACCGATGGCCTGGGCATGTCCACGCCGAACCGCCGGATGGCCGGCAACACGCCTTCGCAAGTCACTTCCTCGTCGCACGAAAACACCAGGTGCACCGGCCGGCTCAAGGGCCGGGCCTGCAGCACCGGCACCGCGGCGAGGCAGCACGCGAGAAAACCCTTCATGTCGCAGGTGCCGCGCCCGTGCAAGTTGCCGCTGGGGCTGGCGTGCAGCGCAAACGGGTCGGTCGACCACTTCTGGCCCTCCACCGGCACCACGTCGGTGTGGCCGGACAATACGATGCCGCCGTCGGTCATCGGGCCGATGGTGGCGACCAGGTTGGTCTTGCCGGGCTCGAGGTCTGCCCGCATGGTTTCGACGCCAAGCCCGTGCAGATACTCTTCCACGTCGGCTATCAGGCCCAGATTGGAGTTGCACGATGTGGTGTCAAAGCCGACGAGCCGTGCCAGAAGCTCGGATGAACTGCGGGTGCGTTCGGCTTTTGTGGCGTGGCTCACGGTGGCAGGACTTTCAGGCGTGCTTGGTCAAGGTCAGTTGATCGTAAGGCTGGCGCTGGGCGAGTCGAGTGAAAACGATGGTATCTGCACGTCCAGCAGCCGCCCATCCTTGGCTTCCATGGTGTAGAATCCGGTCATGAACCCGCTTGCCGTGCCCAGCGGGCAGCCGGAGGTGTATTCAAATCGTTCGCCCGGTCCCAATGTCGGCTGCTTGCCGACCACGCCCTCGCCATCGACGTTCTGGCGCTGGCCGTTGGCGTCGATGATTTCCCAGTGCCGGGTTCGCAAGGTTACCGTGCTGGCGGACACATTTTCGATGGTCACCGTATAGGCCCAAACGAAGTAGCTTTCGTCCGGGTCTGACCGGTCCGCCAGAAACTCTGGTTGAACGGAAACCCGGATGCCGTGTGTTGTCACTTCGTACGCGTTCATGATTCGCCCGTATGGTTCCAGCAGTGCCGGCGCTGGCAACTTCGGTGAACGTGCACAGCCTGTGACAGTTCCCCTTTATCCACGGAAATCAGGCTGACTATCTGCGATTTGCCGCCGCTGTGGCCGACAAGGCGCAAGTCTCTATGCTAATCCGTAGACATGTAAGTTGAACCCGGAGCCATTTGCATGCCCCCTAGGTCCAGTGCCGGTATTGCTCCGGCACACATCATACGACAGATGGTCGAGCAAGGCCACGTTGTCACCGCCGCACCTCTGGACGCAGACCAGGTGCAGCCAGCCAGCCTTGACCTGCGCCTCGGCGATGTGGCGTGGCGCGTGCGGGCCTCGTTCATGCCGGGCCGGCGCAACACCGTGCAGGACCGGCTGGACACGCTCGCCCTGCACAAGATCGACCTGACCCAGGGTGCCGTGCTGGAGGTGGGCTGTGTCTACATGGTGCCGCTGATGGAAAGTCTGCGCCTGCCGGATGGCGTGTCGGCGGCAGCCAACCCCAAGAGCTCCACTGGCCGGCTGGACATCTTCACCCGCGTCATCGCCGATTACGCCACCCATTTCGAGCAAGTGCCTGAAGGCTACAATGGCCCGCTCTACGCCGAGATATCGCCGCGCACCTTCCCGATCCTGGTCCGCGCCGGATCGCGGCTGTCGCAGATCCGTTTCAGGATTGGCGAAGTGATTGCCACCGACGCCATGATCCACGAATTGCATGCCGAAAAGCCGCTGGTCACCTCGGGCGACGTCAGCATCGACAACGGCATCGCGCTCAGCATCGACCTGTCGAGCTTCGGCGATGGCCAGCCCGTGGGCTTCCGCGCCAAGCGCCATTCCGGCCTGGTGGACGTGGATCGCAAGGCAGCCCTTGAGGTGCTCGACTACTGGGACCCGATCTGGCAGCAGGGCTCGCTCATTCTCGATCCCGATCAGTTCTACATCCTAGCCTCCAAGGAGGCAGTGCGCGTACCGCCGTCCCACGCGGCAGAAATGGTGCCGTTCAATCCTTTGGTGGGTGAGTTCCGGGTGCATTACGCCGGTTTCTTTGACCCGGGCTTCGGCGACGTTTCAGGCAACGGCGAAGGCTCGCGCGCGGTGCTGGAGGTGCGCAGCCACGAGGTACCGTTCATCCTCGAGGACGGCCAGATCATCGGCCGGCTGATCTATGAACCGCTGTCCGAGCCACCAGAGTCGGTGTACGGCCAGGGCATCGGCTCCAACTACCAGCGTCAGGGGTTGAAGCTGTCGAAGCACTTCAAGCCGTTCAGGGCATGACGGTGCACTTGCTGTTCATGCGCGGTTCAGGCTGGGTGACGCAAGGTCTGATTGTTGAAACACGGCAAACACCCACAGGAACACCTGCCATGAACGCCACCTTCAAGCTTTCCGGCCTCGGCCTTGCCGCTGCCATCGCCTCGACCGCCATCATGACCAGCGCCGCCTCCGCCGACCCGTCGTTCAACTGCCGCTATGCCAGGACACCGGTTGAAAACGCGATCTGTGATTCACGATATTTGTCGCAACTCGACCGGCGGATGGCGCGCACCTACTTTCGCGTCATGAACTCGCAATACATGAAGTACGAAAACCCCGCCTTCGCCAACGAGGTGAAGGGCGATCATCGCCGCTGGATTTCACGCCGCAATGCTTGCGGGTATGACGAAGGCTGCATCGCGCGCCGCTACGAGAGCTATATCCCGCAGCTTCGCGCCCACCTGCATTACAACACTGACTGAAGGCTAGTTGTCGTCATCACCGGGCCGGTCGCAGACCATGACCCGGTGATTTGATCTCGCGTACCAGATGCCCGGATCAGGTCCGGGCATTACGGCGTTGCCCTAGTTCTCGTCCATCTTGAGGGCCGAGATGAAGGCGTCCTGTGGAATCTCGACGCGGCCGAACTGGCGCATCTTCTTCTTGCCTTCCTTCTGCTTGTCGAGAAGCTTGCGCTTGCGGGTGGCATCGCCGCCGTAGCACTTGGCGGTCACGTCCTTGCGCATCGCCGAGATGGTTTCACGCGCAATCACCCGCCCGCCGATGGCCGCCTGGATGGGGATCTTGAACATGTGCCGCGGGATCAGGTCCTTCAGCTTCTCGCACATCACCCGGCCGCGTTGTTCAGACCGGCCCCGGTGCACGATGGTCGCCAGCGCATCCACCGGCTCCTCGTTGACCAGGATCTGCATCCGCACCAGGTCGCCCTGCTCATAACCCGCCATTTGATAGTCGAAGCTGGCATAGCCGCGCGTCACAGACTTCAGCCGGTCGTAGAAATCGAACACCACCTCGTTGAGCGGCAATTCATAGATCAGCATGGCGCGTGAACCGGCATAGGTCAGTTCCTTCTGCCGCCCGCGCCGGTCTTCGCACAGCTTCAGCACCGAGCCCAGGTACTCGTCAGGCACCAGGATGGTCGCCTTGATCCACGGTTCCTCGATGTGTTCGATGTAGGTGGCGTCCGGCATGTCGGCGGGGTTGTGCAACTGTTTCACCTCGCCCTTGTTCAGATGCACCTCGTAGATCACCGATGGCGCAGTGGTGATCAGCTCGATGTTGAACTCGCGCTCCAGCCGGTCGCGCACGATTTCCAGGTGCAGCAACCCGAGGAAGCCGCAGCGGAAGCCGAAGCCCAGCGCGGCTGATGTTTCCATCTCGAACGAGAAGCTCGCATCGTTCAGCCGCAGCTTGCCCATGGCCTCGCGCAGGTCTTCGAACTCGGCCGTGTCGACGGGGAAGAAACCGGCAAACACCACCGGCTGGGCCGGCTTGAAGCCAGGTAGTGCCTTGGCGGTGGGGCGCTTTTCTTCCGTCACCGTATCGCCGACGCGGGTATCGGCCACTTCCTTGATCTGCGCCGTCATGAACCCGATCTCGCCGGGGCCAAGATCTGCGACCATTTCCTGTTTGGGCCGGAACACGCCAACCCGGTCCACCAGGTAGGCAGCATTGGTGCTCATCAGCTTGACGCGCATGCCCTTCTTCAGCTTGCCGTCGATGACGCGCACCAGTACGACCACGCCCAGGTAGGCATCGTACCAGCTGTCCACCAGCATCGCCTTGAGCGGTGCGTCTGCATCGCCACCGGGTGCAGGCAGCCGGTGTACGATGGCTTCCAGCACTTCCTTGATGCCAAGGCCTGTCTTTGCGGAAATCTCCAGCGCCTCGGAAGCGTCCAGCCCGATCACGTCCTCGATCTGCTGCTTCACCCGGTCAGGCTCGGCCGCCGGCAGGTCGATCTTGTTGAGGACCGGCACGATCTCGTGGTTGTTCTCGATGGCCTGGTAGACGTTGGCGAGCGTCTGGGCTTCCACGCCCTGGGCGGCGTCCACCACCAGCAGCGAGCCTTCAACAGCGGCCAGCGAGCGGTTGACCTCGTAGGCGAAGTCCACGTGGCCGGGCGTGTCGATCAGGTTCAGCTCATAGGTTTCGCCATTGTCCGCGACGTAGTCCAGCCGCACCGTCTGCGCCTTGACTGTGATTCCGCGCTCGCGCTCGACATCCATCGAGTCGAGCACCTGTTCCTTCATCTCGCGCGCGGTCAGCCCGCCGCACAGCTGGATCAGCCGGTCCGCCAGCGTGGACTTGCCGTGGTCGATGTGGGCCACGATGGAAAAATTGCGAATATGCGAGGTCTCGGTCATGCGCTGGCTTTTCGCAGTACGTGGAAGACCCGTCAAGCGGACAAATGGCGCGGCCGAAGGGCTGGACTGTTGTTTGGAATTATTCTAAGTTTTGGGAAATCCCAACTGCCCCAAACAACAACAAGAGTCTCCGCCCGTGAAACCGTTTGCCGACCTCACCGAAAAGGAAATCCTCGCCCTTGCCATCTCCTCCGAGGATGATGATGCGCGCACCTACATGTCGTTCGCCAACTCGTTGCAGGACCAGTACCCCGCTTCGGCGCGGGTGTTCGTCGACATGGCCGAGGAGGAGCACGAGCACCGCCGGCGGCTGACCGAGCTGTTCCAGCAAAAATTCGGCGACTTCATCCCGCTGATCCGGCGGTCCGACGTGACCGGCTTCGTCAAGCACCAGCCGGCGTGGCTGATGAAGCAGCTGTCGCTCGACACCGTGCGCAAGCGCGCCGAGGTGATGGAGCTTGAGAATTACCGCTTCTACAAGCAGGCGGCAGAGCGGTCATCCGACGATGACGTGAAGAAGCTGCTGCTCGACTTGGCCGAAGAGGAAAAGGGCCACGAGAACATCGCCGCCAAGCTGATGGAGAAGCACCTCGATGCCGACACCAAGCTGACCGAGGCCGATGCCGAAAAGCAGCTCTTCCTGCTGCAGATCGTGCAGCCAGGGCTGCTTGGCCTGATGGACGGATCGGTGTCCACGCTGGCACCCTTGTTTGCCGCCGCCTTTGCCACCCACAGCACCTGGGAAACCTTCCTTGTGGGCACTGCCGCGTCAGTGGGGGCAGGCATCTCTATGGGCTTTGCCGAGGCGCTGTCGGACGACGGCGAACTGACCGGGCGCGGCCACCCGTGGATCCGCGGCTCGGCTGCCGGCATCATGACCGCCGTTGGCGGGCTGGGCCACACGCTGCCTTACCTGATCAATGATTTCTGGACCGCCACCGTGCTGGCCGTGATCATCGTGTTCATCGAGCTGTGGGTGATCTCGTACATCCGCTACAAGTACATGGATACGCCGTTCATGCGCGCGGCCTTCCAGATCGCCGTAGGCGGCTTCATCGTGTTTCTGGCAGGCATATTGATCGGCAATGCCTGACGGGGCCTCGCGCCTTACGCAGGGCCGATCCGTCCCAGCGCCGGCAGCTTGATTGACGGGTTGTCGAAGTCGACACCGATGGTTGCGCCGAGGAAATGCAGCTCGATGCCTTCGCGCCAAGATGCACCCGCACCGAAAAGTCCGTGCAGCGATACCTGCCACCCGGTGCCCGATGGCATTGGTCCCGTTTGCCAGCCCGGGCCGAGCCAGTCCTTGCCGATGCCTGCCGGGTCCAGCTCGGCGCCCAGCTCCGGCACGGCGCGCGCAATGTGGGCAACGAAGCTGTTCGAGTTGGGGCCGGGCCACACCACGTAGTCGCCGCGCATGCCCCACGGATAATCCGCAATCGCCTGGCGCAGTTTCGGCAAGATCGCTTGTGCCTGTGCGCCGCGCACCTCGTGCACGATCACCGGTTCCGACGAGTACCAGCGTCCGTCCGCCGGGTAGTTGTCGCGCCGTACTGGCGTGCCCCAGCCGACCACCTCATAGCGTTCGTAGTCGGCAGCGCCTTGCGCCTTCAGCACCAGCCAGTGATGCACCGCGAAGATGCCCTTCCAGCGGCCCGAGCGTGCCGCCATCACGTAGACCACGGCGTCGCGGCTGGCGTCGGCAGGTGCCAGCAATCCGGACGAGGACCAGTCTGCCGAACGCCAGTTGCCCGGCCAGCCCTTGGAATAGGTCAATGCCGTGCCCGCCGCGATGGGCATGACGATGAGCACGACGATGAAGCTTGCGCAGAACCTGTAAAGCCGCCGTATCATGGAGCGACTTGACCCTGCCTTTGCGGCACAACTGCGGCGGGTGCCAGGCCCTAGACCCCGAGATAGCGGTGCTGCACGGCTTCGTTGCCGGCGAGGTCGGCAGACGAGCCGGTCCACACCACCTGGCCCTTCTCGATAATGAAGTGCCGGTCAGCCAGCTTGACGAGGTCTTTCAGGTTCTTGTCCACCACGAGGATCGACAGGCCAGACTTCCTGAGCCCGCCCAGTGCCGCCCAGATCTTTTCGCGGATCAGGGGCGCCAGGCCCTCCGTCGCCTCGTCCAGCACCAGCAGGCTGGGGTTGGTCATCAGTGCCCGGCCAATCGACAGCATCTGCTGTTCGCCGCCCGACAGAAGGTTGCCCATCGACGACTGGCGCGCTGCCAGTTCCGGAAACATTGCGTAAATGCGCTCGATGGTCCACGGGTCCGGCAGCTTCTGGTGGTTGGACGCAGTGGCGACCAGGTTTTCGCGCACGCTCAGGTTGGGAAAGATCTGGCGGCCTTCCGGTACCAGCCCGATGCCGAGGTTTGCCGTCTTGAACGAGGGCAGCTTCGACACGTCCGTGCCCTTGAAGCTGATCGTGCCACTGGCCGGTTTCACGATACCGATGATCGAGTTGATCGTGGTGGTCTTGCCCATGCCGTTGCGGCCCATCAGCGTGACGACTTCGCCCGCGCCCACGTCCAGCGACATGCCGAACAGCGCCTGGCTCGTACCGTAGTAGGTGACGAGATCGGAAACCTGCAACATGGGTCAGTCCTCTCCCAGGTAGGCTTCGCGCACCGCGTCGTTGGAGCGGATTTCCTGCGGCGTGCCGGTTGCAATCAGGCGGCCGTAGACGAGCACGGAGATCCGGTCGGCAAGCGCAAACACCGCATCCATGTCATGCTCGACCAGCAGGATGGTGCGGTCGCCCTTCAGTGCGCGCAAGGTGGCCACCATCGACGCACTTTCTTCTGCGCCCATGCCCGCCATCGGCTCGTCCAGCAGCATGAAGCGCGGCTTGGTGGCCAGGGCCATCGCAAGCTCAAGCTGGCGCCGTTCGCCATGGCTCATGGCCGACGCCAGCGTGCCGGCACGATCAGCGAGGCCCACTTGCTCGAGCACTTCAAGCGCCGGGGCACGCAGCCGTTTTTCCAGGGCAGCGGGCTTCCAGAACCTCAACGATGTGCCGTCGTGCGCCTGTACTGCCAGTGACACGTTGTCGATGACGGTCATGTTCATGAACACCGAGGTGATCT
>CAYMJJ010000021.1:0-32131 GCA_964390445.1 uncultured Anderseniella sp. | reverse complement strand
TGCAGCATCCTCTGATGCAAATCAGAAGCCGTCATGAAACAATCGCTCTCTTCCCTAGCGGGTTTCACCGCCCCTGCATAATTGCGCCTCATTGGTGAACAGGTCGTAAACAAGCAGTGGTGTTTGCGCCTTGTTTTTTTCGGGGGGCAATGTATTTGCTCTGTTCATCATGAACTCCACTCCTGCATCTTCTGGCGGCGCTCCTGCCGTCATTCTGGTCAATCCGCAACTCGGCGAAAACATCGGCACGGCCGCCCGCGCCATGGGCAATTTCGGCCTGTCGGAGATGCATATCGTCGAACCACGTGACGGCTGGCCCAGCGAACGTGCCGTGAAGACAGCCTCGGGCGCCGACTTCATCATCACTGCAGCATGCCTGCACGACACCTGCGAACAGGCTATTGCGCCATTTCACCAGGTCTATGCCACCACGGCGCGTCCGCGCGGCATGACCAAGCTGGTAATGACGCCGGAGCAGGCGGCAGCCGACATGCATGCTCGCATTGCAGCCGGCCAGAGGGTCGCCATCATGTTTGGCCGTGAGCGCTGGGGCCTCAACAATGATGAAGTGGCGCTGGCCGACATCATCGTCACCGCGCCGGTCGACCCGGCCTTCGCTTCGCTCAACATTGCCCAGGCGGTGCTGCTTCTGGGGTATGAATGGTACAAGCCGGTGGCAAAGTCGCTGGGCATGGGCACCGGAGAGCTGCCGGCGATGGACGGGCCGGGCCTGAAGGTTCACGCCGATGACGGGTTTGCCACCAAGCAGGACCTGCAGGGCCTGTTCGATCACCTCGAAAAGGAGCTCGACGCCTCTGGGTTCTTCAAGTCACCTGCCATGAAGCCCGTGATGGTGCGCAACCTGCGCAACATGTTCCACCGGGTCGGCATGAGCTCGCAGGAAGTGCGCACGTTCCGCGGTGTCATCGCCTCGCTGACCCGCACGCACCTGCGCGGGCGCAAGTCCCGCGACGAAGACGAGGCAGTTGAATGAGTACCGGGCGGCAGCGGGTGCTGGTGTTCGACAGCGGCAGCGGGGGCTTGAGCGTGTCCGGTGCCGTGCGTGAACAGTTGCCGGGCGTCGACCTCATCTATGCCGCCGATGTTGCGGCGTTTCCCTATGGCAAGTGGTCGGAGGTGCTGCTGGTCAGGCGTATCCTCAAGGTGATGCGCGAACTGATCGATGCAGCGCGGCCCGACTGCGTGGTGATTGCCTGCAACACCGCCAGCACGCTGGCGCTGGACGCCTTGCGCGAAGAGTTCCGGGTGCCGTTCGTGGGCACCGTTCCGGCCATCAAGCCGGCCGGCGCGCAAACCAGAAGCGGCGTCATCGGCGTCCTGGCTACGCCGGGCACGGTGAAACGCGAATACACCCGTACGCTGATCCATACGTATGCCTATCACTGCAAGGTCTTGCTGCACGGCGCGCCCCACCTTGCCGAGATTGCCGAGCGCAAGCTGGCCGGCCATCCGGTGGACCGCAAGACGCTGCTGGCAGAAATCAAGCCGGTGTTCCGCAGCCGGGGTGGCGCGCGCACCGATGTTGTCGTGCTGGGCTGCACCCACTATCCGCTGCTGATGGAAGAACTGGTCGAGGTGGCGCCGTGGCCGGTCACCTGGATTGATCCGGCACCGGCCATTGCCCGGCGTACGGCATCGATCCTTGCCGACCGCGGGCTGTCGCAACACGGCGGCAGCGACATTGCAGCAGATACTGTTGTGCTTACGTCGCAACCTAAGCACGTTGGTGTGCCGCAAGCCTTTGCGCAGGGCGGTTTCAAGACGCTGAAGGTGCTCGATGTACCGGTTTGACCATGAAAGGGTGCCACATGACCGTGATTACAGACAGAGCGAGACTTGCCAGCCTTTATGGTGAGCCAAGCGAGCGTGCTGCTGCCAAGGTGATAGACCGGCTGGACCGTCATTGCCGCGCGTTCATTGCAAACAGCCCGTTCATGGTGCTCGCTACATCGGACGGGACGACGCTGGACGTGTCGCCCAAGGGTGACCCGGCCGGTTTCGTCCAGGTTGAGGATGATCACCACCTGATCATTCCCGACCGGCCTGGCAACAACCGGATAGATGGCCTGCTCAACATCATCGAGTGTCCGCAGGTGGCTCTGATCTTTCTCATTCCAACGGTTGATGAAACCTTGCGCGTGAATGGCGAGGCTGAAATCCGCGATGACGAGGAACTGCGCCAGCGGTGCGTGCTGAATGGCAAGCCGCCGCGCACGGTGCTGAGGGTCAGCGTCAAGCAGGTGTTCATGCACTGCGGCAAGGCACCTTTGCGAGCAGGACTGTGGAAGCCGGATGGCTGGCCAGCCGGGCGGCCGCTTGCCACGCTCAACGAGGTCATCCGCGATCATTCAGGCGTTGCAGTTGATACGACAGACCAGTCTGCCGTGGATGACTACTACCGCAAGACGCTCTACTGAGCAGTTGTTTGACATCCCTGCCAATCCGGCGTAAAAGCCGCCTCGTTCTGCTCTTTTCGAGGGGCAGGGCAAGCTTGTTCGTGGCTCGCATCACCCGTCCTTGCATTACCAGACGCAGGACACCTTGCAAGGGAGACGCAGCCTGTCGCACCGGGAGACCGGTGAGGAGGAGACCAGGCATCATATCCACTGACGGCCGGCGGAGTTTTTCCGTTCAGGCCGTTGATTTGTTTTACATTTTGGAGTTTCAAACCGCATGTCAAAGCGTCACAGCGCAAAATACAAGATCGACCGCCGCCTTGGCGAAAACATCTGGGGCCGTCCGAAGTCCCCGGTGAACCGCCGCGAATACGGCCCCGGCCAGCATGGCCAGCGCCGAAAGGGCAAGCTGTCGGACTTCGGTACCCAGCTTCGTGCCAAGCAGAAGCTCAAGGGCTACTACGGCAACATTTCCGAAAAGCAGTTCCTGTCCATCTATGCCGAAGCATCGCGCATCAAGGGCAACACTGCTGAAAACCTTATCGGCCTGCTCGAGTCACGTCTTGATGCGGTTGTGTACCGCGCCAAGCTGGTGCCGACGGTGTTTGCTGCGCGCCAGTTCGTCAACCATGGCCACGTGCTCGTGAATGGCAAGCGCGTCAACATTCCGAGCTACCGGGTCAGCGTCGATGACGTGATCGAGGTTCGCGAGAAGTCCCGCGAGATGGGCCTGGTGCTGGAGGCCATCCAGTCGGCCGAGCGCGACGTGCCGGATTACATCGATGCCGACCACAAGAAACTCACCGCCAAACTGGTGCGCGTGCCGCTGCTGGCCGACGTGCCGTACCCGGTGATGATGGAACCGAACCTGGTCATCGAATTCTACTCGAGCTGACCAGTCACCATCGACCCCGAGACACCGGCCCGGCAGCAGCAGTTGCCGGGCCTTTTTCATTCCAACCTGTGGAGATTTCCCATGCCAGACCCCATCCTGTTTATCGGCAACCAGAAGTATTCCTCATGGTCGTTCAGGCCATGGATCGCCCTGAAGGTGAAGGGCGTGGCGTTCACGCAGAAGCTGATGCGGTTTGACGATCATCCGGAGCGGGTGGACTTCCGGACCTTTTCAGACACCGGCACCGTGCCGGCGCTACACCATGGCGATGTGCGGATTTCGGAGTCGCTTGCCATCCTCGAGTACCTGGCAGACCTTCATCCGGACAAGGGCTTCTGGCCTGCCGATCTGGCGCAACGGGCGAAGGCCCGCGCCGTGTCGGCGGAAATGGCAGCAGGCTTCCGGCCGTTGCGCAACGAGTGCCCGATGAATTTCGCTCGCGAGGTGCGTGCAATCGAGGTGTCCGATGGCGTGCGGGCCAATGTGGCGAGGATCGAGGAGATCTGGAGCACCTGCCTCGATACCCATGGCGGGCCGTTCCTGTTCGGCGAGTTCAGCAATGCCGACGCGATGTATGCACCGGTCGTCAACCGGCTGGAAATCTATGCCTTGTCTGACCACCCGGCGGTGAAGGCCTACACGGCCGCCATGAAGGCGCTGCCGGCGTGGGCAGAGTGGGCCACGGCAGGCCGTGCCGAGCCGTGGATCGTGCCGGAGGACGAGGCGTAACGGCTTGATTGGACGCAATTCCGGACGGAAAACCGGATCCCACTTTTCCTGGAATTGCTCTAGTGCAGCCGCCACTCATGGCCGACCAACCGCAGTTCGGCCGCGCCCACGATGGCGTTGTGCGCCACGCGCACTTCCGCCAGGGGTCCATCGAGGTGGTGGCTCCAGAAATCAAGAAACTTCAGCAGCCGGGGAAAACGCGGTGCCTGGTCGTATTCCTGCCAGATGTAGCTTTGCAGCAGGTTGCGGTGATCGGGCATGCGATAGATGATTTCCGCCGTCGTCAGGCTCCAGCCTTTGAGCTGCAGTTCGAGCGGGGTTTGCGTAGCCATTCAATTTCTCCATCACGGTTTACGGGATGCATCACAAATGGTGCATCAACATTGTCGATCCGCAATATTGAAAATTTCATTTACATGAGTAAAATCAGCATGTTGGCACTCGTTATCCGGGATTGCTGCCAAGCGGCTTGAATCCCGTCTGCAAGCTGCTTAAGTGTTGCCAACCACTCCTCAACCATCCACCGTGATTCGACTGCGGGAGAGCGATGTCTGCACTGCTCGAGCTGAATGGACTGGTAAAGCGCTTTCAATCCTTTACCGCCGTGAACGGTATCTCGCTGACCGTGCCGGCGGGTGAAGTGCTGGGTTTTCTTGGTCCCAATGGTGCGGGCAAGTCCACCACCATGAAGATGGCGGCGGGCTTCCTGCAGCCCGACGAGGGCTCTGCGCTGATCTGCGGGATCAATGTGGCGGAAAACCCGGAAGAGGCCCGGCGGCACCTCGGTTATCTGCCGGAGGGCGCACCAGCCTATGGCGAGATGCCGGTGTCATCGTTCCTGTCGTTCTGCGCCGCCGTACGCGGACTGTCCGGTGAGGCGGCCGCCAAGGCGATTGACCGCGCCGTGGGCCGCACCGAACTGAGGGGTGTGCTGGAGCAACCCATCGAGACCATGTCGAAAGGCTTCAAGCGCCGCGTCGGCCTGGCGCAAGCCATCCTGCATGAGCCGCCGGTTCTCATTCTCGACGAGCCGACCGATGGTCTCGACCCGAACCAGAAGCACCAGGTGCGCGAGCTCATCCGCGACATGGCAACGGATCGCGCCATCGTCATTTCCACCCACATCCTGGAAGAGGTCGATGCGGTGTGTACCCGCGCCATCATCATCGACCGGGGCGAGATCGTGGCCGATGGCACGGCAACTGAACTGCGCAAGCTGGGGCCGGCGGGCGCGCGGTCACTGGATGACGCCTTCCGCACCATCACGGCAGGGCGCAACGCACAGGTTGAGGAGGCGTGACATGTCTATCGTGAGCGCCATCTTCAAGCGTGAACTGACAGGGTATTTCCTGACGCCCATCGCCTATGTGTTCCTGATCATCTTCGCCATGCTGGCCGGGCTGTTCACCTTCTACATCGGCAACCTGTATGAGCGCGGCGTGGCTGACCTGCAGCCGTTCTTCGTCTACCTGCCGTGGCTGTTCCTGGTGCTCGTGCCGGCGATCTCCATGCGCTTGTGGTCGGAAGAACGCCGGGCCGGCACCATCGAACTGCTGATGACGCTGCCCATCGCCACCTGGCAGGCGGTCGTGGGCAAGTGGCTGGCGGGGCTTGCCTTCGTGGCCATCGCGCTGGTGTGCACCATGCCTTTGTGGTGGACGGTCAACTACCTTGGCTCGCCGGACAATGGCATCATTGCCGTCAGCTATGCGGGTGCTCTGGCGCTGGCCGGTGTCTATCTGGCCATTGGCGGCTGCATGTCGGCGCTGACCTCGAACCAGGTGATCGCGTTCGTGCTGGCGGTGGCCGCGTGCTTCGTGTTCGTGACGGCAGGCACGCCCATCGTGCTGGATGGTTTGCGTGCGGTACTGCCCGATGCTGCGGTGTCGTCCATCGCGTCGCTGTCGGCGCTGACCCACTATGATGGTGTCACGCGCGGGCTTGTCGACCTGCCAGCGCTGATCTGGGCAGTGAGCATGATTTCCTTCTGGCTGTTCGCCACCGGCGTAACGGTCGAGCAGAAGAAGGGGGCCTGAGCGATGGCGTCACGCAATACAGGACGCAGCGTTGCAGCGGCTGCATTGACGCTCGGCTTCGTGGCATTGCTTGGCTTCAACCTCTGGGCCGGGCAGAGCCTGTCGCGCTACCGGGCCGACATGACCGAGGGCCAGATCTACACCCTGTCGGACGCCACCCGGCAGGTGCTGGCCGAGCTTGATGAACCGGTTACCGTGCAATTGTTCCATACGCCGCAGTTGAATGCCGAAGTGCCCACCTATGCGCGGCATTTCGATCGGGTCCAGTCGATGCTCAGGCATTACCAGGACCTGTCGCAGGGCAAGCTGCGGCTGTCGCTGGTCAAGGTTGAACGCTTCACCGACGAGGAAGACGAGGCCTCGGCGCTCGGACTGCAGGCCGCGCCGCTGCCCGGTGGCGACGGATCGGCCTACTTTGGTCTGGCCGGCACCAACTCCACCGATGATGTGGAAACGGTGCCGTTCCTGGCACTGGAGCGGCAGGACTTTCTTGAGCTTGACCTGACCAGCCTGGTGTTCAAGCTCAACAACCCCGGCAAGAAAAAGGTCGCGGTCCTGTCGCGCCTGCCTGTTGCCGGTAGCGTCAACCCGCAAACCGGACAGCAGACCCCACCCTGGGCGGTGTTCAGCCAGTTGCGCGAGTTCTTTGATGTCAGCATGTTGCCGCCCGACCTTGATGCGGTGCCGGAAGACGCGGACCTGTTGCTGATGATCGCGCCGGACAAGCTGAGCGAAAAGAGTGCCTATGCCATCGACCAGTATGCACTGTCCGGCAAGCCGGTAATCGTGTTTGCCGATGCCTATTCCGAGGTGCTGCCGAACGAACGCGATGGTCTGGCCGAAAATCCATCCTTCGAGGCGTTGCTGAAATCCTGGGGGCTCGAGGTCGCGCCCGACAAGGTGGTCGGTGACATCGAGAATTCGCGCCAGGTGCAGTTCGTCAACAATGGTCAGCCGGTGGTTGTCAACTATGTCACCTGGCTGGCGCTCGGCCCGCAGAATTTCGAACGCGCCGACACCATCTTCAACCAGGTGTCGTCGGTGATGATGGCGTCGAGCAGCGCGTTGCAGCCGATCGAGGGCAGCGGGCTGAACATCCAGCCGCTGATGGCATCTTCCACCCGCTCGGCGATGGTCGAGAACAACAAGCTGCGCAATCCCAACCCCATTGCCCTGTTGCAATCATACCTGCCGGAAGGCGGGCAGCGCATGCTGGCGGCGCGGGTACGCGGCGAGACGGCATCGGCATTTGCTGCCGGCAAGCCTGAAGGCGCCGGCGTTGCGGGTGAGCACAAGGCCAGGGGCAACATCAACCTGATCGCGGTGGGCGATGCAGACATGCTGTTCGACACGTTCTGGGCCGAGGTGACGCAAGGCCCCGGCGGCCAGGCGCAAATCGTGCCGCGGGCGGGCAATGCCAACCTGTTGATCAACGCCGTGCAGGACATGGCCGGTGGCCAGGCGCTCAGCGGCCTGCGCGGGCGCGGCGTGGAACTGCGGCCGTTCACGCGGGTCAATGCCTTGCGTGCAGATGCCAATGCCCGGTTCCGCCAGCAGGAGCAGTTGCTCAACAACCAGCTTGAAGAAACCCAGAAAAAGCTCACAGCCTTGTTGAGCCGGGCCAAGGATGGCGAGGTTACCCTCACCGAGGATGACCGCAAGGCGATCGAGGATTTCCGCACCGACATGTTCGAGACCCGCCGCAAGCTGCGCGCGGTACAGCGCAACCTGCGCGCCGACATTGATGCGCTGGGCGCCCGCGTGAAAGCCGTCAACATCGGTCTCGTGCCGCTGCTGATCGGACTGTTCGGCCTGTTGTTCCTGTGGCGGCGGCGCACCCGCGCCAGTATGTCCAAGGTTAAGGGGGTGGGCAGATGACACCACGGACCCTGATCATTCTCGCCGTGATGGCCGTGACAGGCGCTGCCGGTGCCACATGGCAATGGCAGGCCAACCGGTCAGGTTTCATCGAAGCAGAGCGCGGTGAACGGGTGCTGCCGTCGCTGCTTGCCCGTGCCAACGAGGTTGCCGCGATCTTCGTGCAGCAGGGCGAGCGGTCTTTCCGCCTGGTCCGCGGTGAGGATGCTTCCTACAGGCTCGAAGGATCCGGCGTTCCGGTCAAGGCAGGCCGCTTCCCGTCGGCCGTCGTGGCAGCGGCCAGCCTTGAAAAATTCGAGGCCAAGACGGCGCGCGAAGACCGCTATGACAAGATCGAGGTGGGCAATCCTGAAGCCGCCGGTACCGCTTCCCGGCTGATGCGGTTCGAGGCTGCCGATGGCACCGTGATCGCCGAACTGATCCTCGGCAAGAAGGCGCGTGGCCGGGTTGGCGGCACCATTGCAGATGGCCAGTACGTGCGCGTGCCCGGCGAAGCGCAAAGCTGGCTGACGCGCGGCTTGGTGGAAGGTACCGCCCAGCTGTCGTCGTGGGTGGATGCCGGCGTGGTGGAAATGAACAACTCGAAGGTGGTCAAGGCCACGTTCCAGCCGGCAGGCGGGCCTGAACTTGTGGTGCGGCGCACCGGCGTTACCGAGGGCGGACAACCCAAGTTCGAGCTGGACGGCGTGCCTGAAGGCCGCAAGCCCGTGCGGGATCTGACCATCCGCTATGCCGCAACCGACATCGCCAACTCGCAGTTTATCGATGTGCGCAAGGATCAGGGTGGCGAGGTAGCCTGGCGCGCCACCTTGATGATGGAAGACGGCATGCTGATCGGGTTCAACATTACCGCTGACGACTGGCTCAGCGTCGAGGTGCTGGACGGCGGCAAGGACAAGGAAACCTCGAACGACATCCTCAAGCGCACCGGCGGGTACCAGTACCAGTTGCCGGACTTCAAGATCAGGCAGTTCAAGCAGACGATGGACAACTTGACCGAGCCTGCAAGCTGACCCGCGCCGGGTGCTCACGGCCGCATGGTGAACATCTCGACCGCCCTGGCGTCGGCATAGGCGAAACAGCCTGCCAGTTGCGGCAGCACGGGGGAATTGCGGTAGGCACCGATTGCGCCTTGCGCCTTCAGCCGGCCGGCAAAACCGGGCTCGTCGCCATGTACCACCCAGGTGCCGTTGACCCAGGTTGGCCGGATCGGCTTGCCACCAGCCAGAATGATCTTGCCGAATACCGAGTTGGGCCGGGTGGACGGCGGAAACACCACGAGCAGGGTGCCTGCCTCGGCTTCAGTGGCGCGGCCTGCATACATCACGCCGGCCATCGCCAGCCCGGTTGCCAGCAAGGTGCCGGCGAACAGGGTGACTGCGAGCTTGTGACCGGGCCAGTTCATTGCGAGGGGTCAGACCTTGGCCGGTTCCGGCAACGAGAACGCCGGTGCGCGCGATTCCTTGATGGGCCAGTGGATGGCAGCAGCAAACAACCCCAGCGCAACGCCAAGCCACCAGACCGTGTCGTAACTGCCATACTGGTCGTACAGGCGGCCGCCCAGCCACACGCCGAGGAACGAGCCGACCTGGTGCGAGAAGAACACGATGCCATAGAGCATGGCCATGTAGCGGGTGCCGCAAATCACCGTCACCAGCCCCATGGTCAGCGGCACGGTGGACAGCCACAGCAGGCCCATGCAGGCGGCGAAGATGACCGTGCTGACGGGCGTGATCGGCAGCACGAAGAAGGCGGTCATCACGACCGAGCGCGTGAGGTATAGCAGCGTCAGGCTCCAGCGGCGCGAGTACTTGCCGCCGATGATGCCGGCGCTGTAGGCACCGATCACGTTGAACAGTCCGACGATGGCGATGGACCAGGCAGCAAGCTGCGGTGCGATGCCGTTCTCGACCAGCATTGGCGGCATGTGCACGGTGAGGAATGCCACCTGGAAACCGCATACGAAGAAGCCCAGCGTCAGCAAGACGAAGCTGGGGTGGCTGACCGCGCGCGACAGGGCCTGGCTGATGTTCATCTCTACTTCGGTTTCGTCGCGCGCCGTGCCGCCCTTCGCCGCCATCAACGGCAGCACCAGCAGCCACATGAGCAAGATGGTTGCAGCCAGCAGGTACAGTGCCGTCTGCCAGCCGAACGAGGCGATGAAGGCCTGGCCAAGCGGCGCGAACACGAACTGTCCCATGGAGGACGCGGCGGTGGCGATGCCGAACGACCACGAGCGCCTTTCCGGCGGCACCAGCCTGGCGAACGCGGCCATGATGATGGAGAACGAGGTCATCGCGATGCCAAGGCCCATCAGCACGCCACCGGACAGGTACATCATCGGGCCTGTGCCTGCGCTTACCATCAGCGCCGTGCCGGCCGCATAGACCAGCGCACCCAGCATGATGACGCGGCTCGTTCCGAACTTGTCGGCAAAGGCCCCGGCGAACGGCTGGGCTGCGCCCCACACCAGGTTCTGCAGCGCCATGGCAAGGCCGAAGGTTTCACGGCCCCAGCCGTTTGCCTCGGTGATCGGACCGTTGAACAGACCCATGGTGGAGCGCACGCCGAACGCTATCAGCGCGATCAGGCATCCGCACACGATGACGGCGACCGGGTTGATGCGCGCCGGCGCGGGTCTGCTTGATGATGTGGTGCCTGCCATCCGTTGGTGCCCCTCACGGCGTCAATTCCAGGCACCGCTTATAGGGCTGCGGCAATGTCCATGACAGCGAAAAACCGGCATGAGAGCGCATGGGGGCCATGCGCGCAACGGCAACCTGGAGCAACAGACGTTTCAGTCGAACCGGTGACTGCGCGGTTCGCTGCTGTGTGCGCTGATCAACAATCTGGTGCCTGGAGAGTACCGGTCGAGGCCCGTTTCGGCGTGTGCCTGGAACAATTGCAACGAGGCATCAGCGGGTGACACGTACTGGTAGGTGAACCGCACCCACTTCTGCACATCTTCCGGCTGGTAGCCGAGGCTTGCTGCAACCATCGGGGCCAGGTTGCAGTCGATCTCGGCGAGCTTGCCGGTTACTTCGTCAACATGTCTGCGCTTGCTGTTGGCAATGATGCAACTCACGCGCGACTCCACGACTGTTGCGGGTGTCTCGACGTAATTGAAGGCGCTGTCAGCGGCCGATACGCCGTACATGCCCAGCAGTCCAGCCGACAGCACGGCAAATAATCTTACCTGCATTTCCCTCTCCCAGACTGATCAGATGCCGGGTTCCACAAAGGGCGACAATGGCGCAAAGCTGATTCAAAGCCCTGAACAATGCCAGGCGGATTTTAGGCTTGGTGTTTACGGGTCATTACCTTGACCGCGACCGTCCTGCCATTGTCGTCATGCCCGGCTGTTGCCGTGTCCAGTACTGTCATCAAACCGTTCAGGTTCGCCAGATAATGTGCCCCCCGGCTGCAAGATCAGCCGTTTGCCCGCTTGACGTGTGTCAATGCGGGCCGAACGGTTTTGTGACACGATTATCTGGCGCATGAACATGATCGGGAGGTGCCAGGGCATGGCAAATACGGAATCAGCAAAGAAGGCCAACGGCAAGACCCAGGCGAGCGCCGATATGTCCAAAGAGGCCGCTGCCGATGTGATCAACGAGGCCCCTGCCGAAGGGGTCAACAAGCCCTCTGCCAAGGCCGTGAACAAGGCTGCTGCAAAACTGGCCAAGGCCAGTGACAAGCTGCTGGAGCCTGCATCGGACCAGGTGATGGCTCAGCCGTCAGACACGGCTGCCTCCGATGAACCGGAGGCTGCTGTGGAAAGTCTCAGCCTGGCCGAGCGACGTCAAAGTCCTGAAGAAATCCGCCGCGTCTTCGAGCAGGGCGAGTACCCCTACAAGCGCAAGATCAGCCGCGCGGACTATGAAAGGCACAAGGCCGACCTGCAGGTCGAATTGCTGAAGGTTCAGGACTGGGTGAAGGATACCGGCCAGAAGGTTGTACTGCTGTTCGAAGGCCGCGATGCCGCAGGCAAGGGCGGCACCATCAAGCGGTTCACCGAACACCTCAATCCACGCGGCGCGCGTGTCGTTGCGCTGGACAAGCCAACTGACCGCGAGAAGAGCCAGTGGTATTTCCAGCGCTACATCCAGCACCTGCCGTCAGGTGGCGAAATCGTGTTGTTCGACCGCTCGTGGTACAACCGTGCCGGCGTCGAGCGGGTAATGGGGTTCTGTACGCCCAACGAGTATCTGGAGTTCATGCGCCAGGCCCCCGAGGTCGAGAAGATGATGGTGCGCAGCGGCGTCCTCTTGTTCAAGTACTGGTTCTCGGTGACCCAGGACGAACAGTTGCGCCGCTTCAACAGCCGTGAGGGCGAGCCGCTGAAGAAGTGGAAACTGTCGCCGATCGACCGGCAGTCGCTCGACAAGTGGGGCGACTACACCGAAGCCAAGGAAGCGATGTTCTTCTACACCGACACGGCTGATGCGCCTTGGACGATCATCAAGTCGAACGACAAGAAGCGCGCACGGCTGAACTGCATGAAGCATTTCCTGTCGTCGCTGCCGTACCCGGGCAAGAACCACCGTGTCGTCGGCCGTCCGGATCCGCTGATCGTCGGGTCCAGCATGGACGTGATTGGCCGCAGTGAGCACATTCTTGGCCGCACCCTGCACCCGGAACTGCGAAAGGGCGGGTAGGGCTTGCCCGGCCTGTCAGGCGCGCGCCGTCACGGTGACGGAGATCCTGCAGGCAGGGTCAGCAAAGCCTGTGACCGGCAACCCGGTCGAGGCCGGGCCGGGCGTTGCGTGGTAGCCGTGGCGGATCTTCATGTTGTCATGCAGGTCCTGGGGTGATGCACCCCCGGCATAATGTGCCGTCAGCTTCACCACGCTGGCGAACTCAAGGTTCATGTCTGCAAGCTGCTGGTTGATGCGCGCCATGATGCGCGCGGTCTGCCCGGTCAGGCTGATGTCAGCGTCTGCGGCGGTGCTCACCCCTTCTTCATCTGGTAGCCGGGCGTCGAGGCCGACAGTTCGTACTCCTCGTCGGTCATTACCTCGGCAACGCCTTCGAACAGTGGCGAGGACAGGTAGCGCTCGCCGGTGTCGGGCAGCATGCACAGGATGGTGGTGCCCTTGGGGGCCTTCTCGGCGATCCCCATGGCAATCGCGAACGTCGAGCCGCCGGACACGCCGGTGAAGATGCCTTCCTTCTGCGCCAGCTTGCGCGACCAGGCGATGCCGTCCGGGCCGGTGACGGGGATCAGTTCATCATAGTAGTTCTTGTCGATGGCTTCCTGAAGTACCAGGGGGATGAAGTCCGGGGTCCAGCCCTGGATCGGATGGGGCTGGAAGGCCGGGTGGCTTTCGGCCGGCTGGCCCTTGTCATTGCGCTTTTGCGGCGTGCCGGAGCCGAGCAGGGCTGCGTTGGCGGGTTCGGACAGGATGATCTTCGTGTGAGGACTTTCCGCCCGCAGCACCCGGCCCACACCGGCCACCGTGCCGCCGGTGCCATAACCGGTGACCAGGTAATCCAGCTTCTTGCCCTTGAAATCGGCGACAATTTCTCGCGCCGTGGTGTTGGCGTGGATCTTGGCGTTGGCATCCGTTTCGAACTGGCTGGCCAGAAACCAGCCGTTCTTTTCAGCCAGCTCAACGGCCTTGTTGTACATGCCGGTGCCCTTCTGCTCCTTGGGCGTCAGCACCACCTTGGCACCGAGAAACCGCATCAGGCGGCGGCGCTCGACGGAAAAACTCTCGGCCATGGTGATGACCAGCGGATAGCCATTGGCGGCGCAGACCATGGCAAGGCCGATGCCGGTGTTGCCCGAGGTAGCCTCGACGACGGTCTGGCCGGGCTTCAGCGCGCCGGACTTTTCAGCTTCCTCGATAATCGAGATGGCAAGCCGGTCCTTGACCGAGCCAGCCGGGTTGAACGCCTCGAACTTCACGTAGACGTTCACGCCGTCGGGCGCGAGGTTGTTGATGCGGATGGCGGGCGTGTTGCCGATGGTATCGAGAATGCTGTCGTAGAGCTTGCCGCGGCCTTCGGTCGTGCGTGACATGGGGGAGCCTCCAAGGTCGAGTGTTTGTTTTAACGAACACCGTAGCAGGTTCTACCGTCCGCGCCAATCGGGATTGCGACTGCCAGGCAACGCAGCAAAAAAGGCTTCCAGATCAGTGACCTGGAAGCCTTTCCTGCCGACTTGAGTCAGGCAGGTTCAGCGCGGGCGGCAGCGCTCATAGCGCATGCAGCCGATGTAGTTGCCGCCGCCATAGCCCCAGCGGGCAACGCAGGCGCGGTGCGCGCGGGCGCAATGGCCACCTCCGCGATAGGTGCGACGGTAGCGTGGTGCAGCGTAGTAGGGGCGGCGGTAGTAGTAGGGATAACCGTAATAGTAGGGCGCTGCGCCAAAGCCGAAATACAGCCCTGGATAACCACGCCGATACCCGCGATGGCGATAACCGCGATGGCGATAACCGCCGCGCCCACGGCGGCGAACCTCCGTCACCTGATTGGCTTCGGCTGCAATGCCGGCCACGCCGGAAGTCGCCAGGCCCGACGCTGCCGGCGAGGCGGAGACCAGTGCTGGTGCTGCAAACAGTGCACCCATGGCAAGGATTGCCGCGAAGAGTGCAGGTTTCATCTTGTAGGACATGATGCATCTACTCCTGTGTTTGCCCCTCTTGGCCCAGAAGTATAACGCCCCAGTTGTGGCGATCAATTGACGAAGATCAAGCGTGTGCTGATCAGGCCGTCTGGTTGGCCGGGGCCAGTTCGATGCCGTTTTCGGCCAGTGTGTCCTTCAGTTCGCCGTTCTGGAACATTTCGGTGATGATGTCACAGCCGCCGACGAACTCGCCCTTGACGTAGAGCTGCGGGATCGTTGGCCAGTCGGAATATTCCTTGATGCCGTTGCGCAGGTCATCTGACTGGAGCACGTTGACACCCGCATAGGGTACACCCAGGTGGTCCAGCATCTGCACGACGCGGCCGGAAAAGCCGCATTGCGGCTGGTCGGGGGTGCCCTTCATGAACAGCACGACGTCGTTGGTCTTGACGGCGTTGTCGATCCAGTCGTTGATTGGGTTGCTCATTCTTGTTCTCCATTCCGGTTTCAAGGACCGGTGTTCAACAATATCTGCCTGTATATAGCATCAGGCCGTGGCTGCTTTCCAGCAGGTGTGTAATGGCCTGCCGTTTCAGTCCGGCGCTTTTGTGTTCAATGCAAGGGCATGCAGTTCGCCGCCCATCTTGCCCTTGAGCGCGGCATAAACCATCTGGTGTTGCTTGACCTTCGGCTTGCCCCGGAAGGCCTCCGACACGATGGTTGCCGACCAATGGTCATTGTCGCCGGCAAGGTCGGTCAGTTCGATCTCGGCGTCGGGCAGGGCGTCCTTGATCATCGCGGTGATCTCGTCAGCGGGCATCGGCATTTGTGGTTTGTCCCTTCAGGCCATTTCAGCGGCAGACGACATGAAGCCTGGGAACCAGCCTTCATGCGCCTCGCGCAACTTGTTGAGCGATATGGAGGCCTGGCCCATGACAATCAAGCCCGATCCGGTGACGGTGCCGATGCGGGTGGCCGGCACACCGGCATCTTCTGCCGCCGACAGCAGCGGGTGGGCGTCCATCGCGCGGCAGGTGACCACGTAGCGTGCCTGGTCTTCGGCGAACAGTGCCTCATGCGCCTCGAGCCCGCGCGGAAGCTCGATCTTGCAGCCGATGCCGGATGCCAGCGCCATGTCGGCAAGAGCTGCGCACAGGCCACCATCGGAGATGTCATGCACGGCCGTCAGCCGGCCCTTGCGGATCTTGGTGCGGACAAAATCGCCGTGCTTTTTCTCTTTCGCCAGGTCGACCGGGGGCGGGGTGCCGTCTTCGCGGCCCAGGATCTCGCGCAGGTACATCGACTGCCCAAGGTGGTGTCCGTGGCCGCCGATGAGGATGATGGCATCGCCTTCATTCTTGAAGGCCAGCGTGGCCATCTGCGTGACGTCAGGCAGCAGCCCGACGCCGCCAATGGCGGGCGTTGGCAGGATGCCCTTGCCGTGGGTCTCGTTGTACAGCGACACGTTGCCCGACACGACGGGGAAGTCGAGCGCGCGGCATGCCTCGCCGATGCCCTGCACCGCCTTGACGAAGGTGCCCATGATTTCCGGCCTTTCCGGATTGCCGAAATTGAGGTTGTCGGTGATCGCGATCGGGTCTGCGCCGACGGCGGTGAGGTTGCGCCAGACTTCGGCGACCGCCTGCTTGCCGCCTTCGAACGGGTCTGCCTCGACATAGCGCGGGGTCACGTCCACGCAGGTCGCGATGGCCTTGCCGTCGTCTGACACGCGCACCACCGCGGCATCGCCACCGGGAATTTGCGCAGTGTTGGACTGGATCAGGTTGTCGTACTGCTCCCACACCCAGCGGCGCGAGGACATGTCGGGCGAACCCATCAGCTTGATCACGGCGGCTGCCATGTCGTTCGGCGCAGGCACCTCGTCGCGCTCAAGCGCTGCGGGTACCTTCGGTTCGACCCACGGCCGGTCGTATTCGGGCGCTTCGTCGCCGAGGTCCTTTATCGGCAGGTTGGCCACTTCATCGCCGTTCCACAGGCAGCGGAAGCGCAGGTCATCGGTGGTCTTGCCGACGATGGCAAAGTCCAGCCCCCACTTGTGGAAGATGGCCTCGGCCTCCTTCTCCTGTTCGGGGCGCAGCACCATGAGCATGCGCTCCTGGCTTTCCGACAGCATCATCTCATACGGCGTCATGCCGTCTTCGCGGCACGGCACGGCGTTGAGATCGAGTTCGATGCCGAGATCGCCCTTGGCACCCATTTCCACCGCAGAGCAGGTGAGACCAGCCGCGCCCATGTCCTGTATGGCGATGACGGCACCTGATGCCATCAGCTCCATGCACGCTTCCAGCAGGCACTTTTCGGTGAACGGGTCGCCGACCTGCACAGTGGGGCGCTTTTCCTCAATCGAGTCGTCAAACTCTGCCGATGCCATGGTAGCGCCGTGAATGCCGTCGCGCCCCGTTTTGGCACCCAGGTACACCACCGGCAGGCCGACGCCTTCGGCCTTCGAGTAGAAGATCCTGTCGGCGTCCGCCAGGCCGACGGCCATCGCATTGACCAGGATGTTGCCATTGTAGCGCGGGTGGAAGTTGACCTCGCCGCCAACCGTCGGCACGCCGAACGAGTTGCCGTAGCCGCCGATCCCGGCGACAACGCCCGAGACGAGGTGGCGCGTCTTCGGGTGATCGGGCTCGCCGAAGCGCAGCGCATTGAGCGCGGCGATGGGTCGTGCGCCCATGGTGAACACGTCGCGCAGGATGCCGCCGACGCCGGTCGCTGCGCCTTGATACGGCTCGATGAAGCTCGGGTGGTTGTGGCTTTCCATCTTGAAGACGATGGCCTGGTTGTCGCCGATATCGATGACGCCGGCGTTCTCGCCCGGGCCCTGGATCACCTTGTCGCCGGTCACCGGCAGAGTCTTGAGCCACTTCTTCGACGACTTGTAGGAGCAGTGCTCGTTCCACATGGCCGACACGATGCCCAGCTCGGTCAGCGTCGGCTTGCGGCCGATGAGCTGTTCGAACCGCTCGTACTCGTCAGGCTTGAGGCCATGCTGCGAGACCAGTTCGGCGGTGATCTCGACATTGTTCTGGAAGGAGGTCTTGGCAGTCATCTGCGAGCAGGGTCCGATTCCGTGGAGGGGCCATGAATTGGCTGCCCTTCTAACGCAAGAACTGGTGGGGATACATACAAATCGCCCGGTTTTGGACAGTCTGTCGCGCCTCGTCAGACAGCAAGCAGCACAACGCGCGCTGTGCCTTCAGAACCGCCAGGCGACACCGGCGCGGAAGGTATGGGTGTCGACGTCGAGATCGTAGACACCGCCGGCGGTGAAGGTGTTGCTGCCATAGTTGGCATAGAGGTATTCCGCGCGCACCGACACGTTCTCGCTCATCATGGCTTCATAGCCTGCGCCCACGACGCCACCGAGCAGGAAATCCTTGTCACGTTGACCGGTTGACACCGTGGCCCAGTAGTCTGCCAAGGCAAGGCCGCCGGTCACGTAGAGCAGGCCACTGGTGCCGGTCTCGATGCCAAGACGTGCCCGGAAGGTGTGCTGGCCGTGGTTGGTCAGGCGCAGTGCGCCGAAGCCAAACACCGGCTGCTGGTCGGTCTGATCGCCGAACGACGCATCGGCCTCGAAGCCCACCACGTAAGAGCCGAGGTCCCAGTTGTATCCCAGCAGAATGCCGCCCATCAGGCCGGTGCCTTCAAGGCCTATGGGCGCACCGGCGTTGCCGGAGGCATCGAACCAGCCGTAGCCGGCATGCGCACCCACATAGAAACCGTCCCATGTGGACATGTCATAGTCGGCCGCGCGCGCAGGCGATGCCGCCAGGACAAAGCCCATCGCCAGCGCGATCGCGCCTGCTGCAATTGAAGTCCGGATCATGCCGCTTCCCTGTGACTGCGGATTCTTGTTTTGAGGTGAGAAAACGTCAGTTCGCGTACGGAGTCAAGCTGGAGCCATTAACGCAACGGCGAGCGCGCGAAGCGTAAGAACCTCGCGCGCTCTCTCCTTTACGGGCGACCCGGCAAGTCGCCCGCGGCAACCTATTTGCTCAGGTGCAGCCGGCGGATCTCGTCGCCGATCTCCTGGAAGTTCAGCACCAGTGCGGCATCCGATTTCGGGTCGTAGTACTTTTCCGCATCAGTTGCGCAGGCCTTGATCAAGTCCCGCTGGATGGCGCTGGGCACATTGTAGGCGAAGGTGTAGAGGGTGACGTCCTTGTCCTTGACCAGCTGGCAGGCCTGTTTCAGCAGCGTGTTCTGCGCTTCGACCCCGGCCCAGTAGTCAGTGGTGCCAAGGCGTCCCTGGTTCAAGAAGCCATAGGCCGTATAGCTCGAGCCGTTGTGGTTCTTGCCGTGCGCCACGTTGAAGGTGTTCTCGCCATCGGTCAGCAGCACCATTACCTTCTTGACGTCCTTGTCGTCCCATGCGGCACCTTCGGTAAACGGTTCGCCGGGCGACAGCACCCGCAAGCCCCAGCCAACGCCTTCGGCCACGTGGGTATAGCCGTCTGCCTTCATGTTCTGGATGGTGTCCAGAACAGGCTTCTTGAAGCTGCTGAGCGCCATGATCGGCTGGATGTTGCAGCCCCGGTGGGGACCGCGAGCGTTGGTGGTGGCCTTGTTGTTGGTGTACTTGCCCTGGTGGTTCTGGCGAACCTCAAGCGAATAACCATCTTCGCGGCTGTCGGTCAGGTAGTTGTTCTCGTAGACCGCCTTGGATTCCTTGTCGCCACAGTCCGAGCGGGTGCCGTCCCACAGGTGACAGGCCTGGCCGTCCGACACCTTGCCCGGTTCGTCCGGCGCAAACGCCGGCGGGAACAATGTCACCGCGTTGTTGATGTCCGGCACGGTGTCGTCGATGGACATGGCACCAGCGCGCGACTCGACGCAGCCTGTCCAGGTTAGCTGCTTGTTCTTGTTGTTGACCGCCTCCCATGCGCGCCAGTTGTGCCAGCCTGCATTCCTGAAGTTCACGCGTGACTGCGGGTTCAGTCCGCCGGTGTCCAGCCATGTGGCCGCTGCCTTGTCCGGGCCGACGTTGACAAACTGCGAGAAAGGCACCACGGCGATCTTGAGCCCCTTCACTTCCTCGCGATCCTTGAACAGGATGTTGACGAAGTCATTGGCCGCCTTCTTCAGTGTCGGCAGGCGGTTTTGCTGACCCATCGAGCCGGTATTGTCGAACACAAGGACAACTTCCAGGCCTTCTGCGGCCTGCTTGACCTGCGAGGAGGCGGCAATCCTGGTTTCCTTGAACCCGGCAACGGCGGATAGATAGTTCTTCACGGTCACCTGGCCGGTCACATTGATGTGGCCCTCGGTGTCGATGGTCATTGTTACCGATGGCGTGCCGGCGTTCTTCGGGTCACCGAAGTTGGACATGAAGTAGTCGGTGGCGATCTGGCTTCGTTCGGCCTCGGTGGCATTGGCTGCGCGACCGGCTGCCAGTGCTGCAGCGTCGGTTGCGGCCTGGAGGCGTGCGTCCACTGCTACCCAGTTGCCATAGTCCACCGCTGCTCCTGCCGCCATGAACATCGGAATGGCGGCTATGGCGACAACCTGTGCCATCGCACCGGAGTCGTTCCTGACAAGCCTTGCGGCCGCGGACGCGAGGCGCCCTGCAAATTCAATCATCGTCGTGCCTTTCCCTCAGGAAAATTCCCTTTGCCGTTACCGCCGGGCGTCATGCCTTTGCATGTTGTCTCTGCCGGGTTTGCGAAAAGGCAGGGACGGGGAAGGCAAGGCGCCCTTGGTTAATTGCTTATTGTAGTTGCTTGCCGGGCTTTACTGTTGCGAAAGCTTTGCGGCTGCCTAAGCAGGCGTGAAGAGCAAGAGTTGGATTTTAGTCAAATGAAGTTCTGGCCAACCAATTGATAATGAACGCTTTTGGTAAACGTCAGAAGGCTTGTCCTACGCCGTTCGGACAAATGTAAAACGCGCGCATCCGGTGCTGGATACGCGCGTTCCTTGCAATAAAGCCCAGTTGGAGAGCAGGGCTGTTACTGACTGAGATGCAGCCTGCGCAGTTCGTCGGCGATCTGCTGGAAGCTGCGCACCAGGGCCGCGTTGGACGGCGGGTCGAAGTACTTCTCCGGGCTCGACGCGCAGTTCTTGATCAGGTTGCGCTGCGTGGCATTCGGCACGTTGTAGGCAAACGAGTACACCACGATGTCCTGCGCCTTGATGTTGTTGCAGGTCGTCTGCAGCATCTGGTTCTGGGCGTTGATGGCCGTCCAGTAGTTCGACGAGCCAAGCCGCGCCTGCTTGAGGTAGCCGTAGGCCGTGTAGGTGGACCCGTTGATGTTGCTGCTCAGTCCGCTGGTATCGAAGGTGTTTTCGCCATCGGTCAGCAGCACCATCGCCTTGGTGATGTCCTTGTCGGAGTACGGTACGCCCTCGGTGAACGGCTCGCCCGGCGACAGCACGCGCAAGCCCCAGGCAGCACCTTCAGCCACGTGGGTATAGCCGTGAGCCACCATGTTGTTGATGGTCGACAGCACCGGTGCCTTCTGGTTGGTCAGCGCCATGATCGGCTGGATGTTGCAGCCCATCTGAGGGCCTCTGCTGGTGCCACTGCTGGACCCGCTGACGTTTACATTGCGGTACTTGCGGTGGTTCTCCTGCCGCCGCCGGTCCGTATTCGTCCCGCTACCATCGCTGATGTAACTGTTGTAGTAGCCGCTCCTGTTTGGCTCATCAGGGGCGAAGGCCGGCACGAACAGGGTGTCGGGATCGCTGATGTCCGGCGCTGCATCATTGGTTGCCAGCGCACCGCGGCGGGCTTCCACGCACCCCGTCCAGCTGCGGTTGCGCAGGTCCTGCCAGGCTTGCCAGTTGTGGTAGCCGTTGCTGTTGGTCGGTCCCTCGTCGAAATTCTCCTTGGACCATGCCGAACGTCCCTGCGTATCGAGCCACAGGGCATCTGCCTTGTCAGCCCCGACGTTGACGAACTGCGAGAACGGCACCACGGCCACCTTCAGCGTGTCAGCCTCGGTACGCGGGCCGAACAGGATCTCGACGAAGTCCTTGGCCGCGATCTTCAGCGTCGACAGCCGGCTCTGCGACGACATCGATCCGGTGTTGTCGAACACCAGCGCCACTTCAAGCCCGGTCGCTTCCTTGCTGACCTCGGACGATGCCGTGATCGTCTGCTCGACCTGGCCGGCCGCCTTCATCAGGTAGTTCTCGACCGTGACCTGCGAGTCGACGCGCAACTTGCCGCCGTCATCGTGGATGGTCAAGGTCAGTTGCGGCGTACCGGCATTGCGCGGATTGCCGAAGTTGGCGGTGAAATAATCCGTGGCCACGCGGGTCAGTTCCGCATCGCTCAGGTTGGCCTCACGGCCTGCCGCCAGGGCTGCGGCATCGGTGGCGGCCTGCAGGCGCGCCTGCACCGACACCCAGTTGCCATAGTCAACCGCGGCACCGCCGGCCATCATCATTGGCAAGGCCAGCAGCGACACGATGATCGCCATGTTGCCGGACTCGTCCTTCAACATGCGCTTAAACTGCGAGATCTTAGCACCAAGTCTACGCATTCTCTCTCTCCCGTTGCGGCGGGTGTTGGCTCCTTGCCGCGAAAATGCCGCAAGCCTCTCTCCAAAGACCTGTTGGCACGATTACCGATGCGGCAGTTCTAGCAGATCAAAAAAAATCTAGTCGTTTTGGAGGGATGTTCGGCTAACAAAGGCTGAATCCAGACGCTCGAATTTCAGCAACGTCAGAGCGCCTCATCTGTCACAATTGCAGTATTTCAGCAACTTGTCGGCATCAACCTGTGGTTTACCAAAGCACTGATCAGGGCTTATACTGTCTGCTTCAGTCGTACATTTTGCCTGGGTTCAAGAGGCCAAGCGGGTCAAGTGCCGCAGCAATCAACCGGCCGGCGGCAAGCCGTCCGGGGTCACCGTGAGTTGCCAGTGCCGCGCGTTTGTCCAAGCCGATACCGTGCTCCGCGGAGATCGACCCACCGGCGGATTTCAAGCCATCCAGCACGGCAGCCTCGACCGTCTGCTTGTCGGCAATCGCACCACCTGCAGCCGCCACGGTAATGTGCAGGTTTCCGTCGCCCAGGTGGCCCATCATGCTCAGGAAATGCTCGCTGGAGAGGGCGGCAATCTTGCCTTCAAGGTTGGCGGCATAGGCATCCAGCCCGTCCAGCGGCACCGTAACATCGTACCACAGCCCGCCCGGCCAAACCCGCTCGACGGCAAAACTGTCTTCCCGGATGCGCCAGAAATCCGCGGCTTGCTGGCCTGACTGGGCAATCACGCCATCCACCAGACCGTTGTGTCCGGCGATTTGGGAAAGCTGGTCTTCCAGCGCGGCGCGGGCTTCGTCAAAGCTGTTTCCTGCCACTTCAAACAGCACCAGCACTTGGCCCGAACACGCACGCGC
The DNA here is from genome assembly GCA_964390445.1 of uncultured Anderseniella sp. GTDB lineage: Bacteria > Pseudomonadota > Alphaproteobacteria > Rhizobiales > Aestuariivirgaceae > Anderseniella. The sequence continues at coordinate 9,235 of CAYMJJ010000021.1, read as the reverse complement.
AACCGCATCAAGGCCGCACTGCTGCGCGGTGGTCTCGGCATAGGCGCGCCACATCACTTCAGCCCGCAGCAACCCGCCGGCCTGGTGCATGAGGCGAAACGCGGCCACAGCCTGTGCGGCCGAGGAAAATCCGACAAGCGCCGTGGCAGACGCGTTTTCCAATGGGGCCAGCTTCAGCACCGCGCGGGTCACAATGCCCACCTTGCCCTCGCCGCCGATCAGCAAGTGCTTCACGTCTAGCCCCTCGTTGACCTTGCCAACCCGCGTCATGTCGTTGAGCAACGTGCCATCGGCAAGCACAGCTTCCAGCCCCAGAACGCGATGTCGCATCACTCCACAACGAAAGGCTTCCATGCCGCCGGCATTGGTCGAAATCATGCCGCCGATGGTTGCCGTTCCCCTGGCCGCCAGGTCAATGCCCGGCGAGCAGCCCACAGTTGCGCAAGCGTCCTGAACAGCCTGCAGCGTTGCACCCGCTTCCACCTCGATGCAACCTGCCTCCAGCGACGGCAAGCCCACCTTGTTCATCGCTCTCATGTCGATAACCAGTTGGCCGGGCCGGCTGACGGCTCCACCGGCAAGACCCGTTCGCCCGCCATGCGTGACCATGCTAACCAGATGTGCAGAACACAACCTCACGATCGCCTGGACCTCATGCGTACTGACCGGTCGCGCCAGGAGAGCGGCGCCCAGGTTTGCCGGGTCAACGCCGGGGTCCATCGACAGAACGGACTCATCCCGCAGCACCTCGCAGACCTCGCCAAGTGCCTTGATGAATTCTCCCGTCAACGTCATGCTGCGCCCCTCACGACCCATTGCCATTGACTGACATGATGGCGCGAAACCGAAGCAGCTGCCAGCACCACGATGCCTTCACATTCCTTCACCCACACCCCATCCGGCAAACCCCGCGCCCGTGGCCTCGGCCTGCCGATGCCCGGCACTCCCGGCCCGTTCAACGCCATCACCGACGTGGCCGGCGTGGAGGTTGGCTATGCGACCATCATCGAAGGCGACCACGTGCGCACCGGCGTGACGGCGATCCTGCCGCGCGGGCGCAATGGCGCTGCAACACCGTGCCTGGCGGGCAGCTTTTCGTTCAACGGCAACGGCGAGATGACCGGTCTTGCCTGGATCGAGGAAGCCGGCGCGCTGGAAACCGCCATCACCATTACAAACACCGCGTCGTGCGGCATCACCCGCGACGCCACCCTGCGATGGATGGTGGAAAACAACATCGGCACCGGCCAGGACTGGGGCTTGCCGGTCGCGGCTGAAACCTATGATGGAGACCTGAATGACATCAACGGTTTCCACGTCACCGCCGCACACACAATGGACGCCTTGAACGCAGCCGCATCAGGTCCGCTCGAATTCGGCAGCGTCGGCGGCGGCACCGGCATGATTACCTATGAATTCAAGGCCGGCTCATCAAGTGCCTCGCGGCGGGTGGAGGTGGCTGGCCGCCACTACACGCTGGGCGTGTTCGTCCAGTCCAACTTTGGCCGCCGTCACGAGCTGACCGTGCTCGGTGTGCCTGTCGGGCGCAGCATGACGGGCGGCGAATTGCGCCCCACCGGGGCCGGTTCGATCATCGCCGTGATTGCAACGGATGCCCCGCTCATGCCGCACCAGTGCAAACGCCTCGCCCGGCGCGTCCCGCTGGGCCTTGCCCGCACCGGCACCATCGGGCACCACTCGTCCGGCGACATCTTTCTTGCCTTCTCGACCGCCAATCAGACCGCGCTTGGCTCAGACGGACTGCGCCACCTCGATGCGCTGGCAGATTGCGAGCTTGACCCGCTGTTCGAGGCGGTTGTTGAAACCGTTGAGGAAGCCGTGCTCGATGCCATGATCTGCAATGAGGCCATGACCGGGCGCCACGGCACAACCGTCCGCGCCCTGCCACATGACGACCTGCTCGACCTGCTCAAGGCTGCCGGCCGGATCTAGGTCAGGCCCTCTTCACGCCGCAGGTGTTGATGCCGAGCAGGCTGTAAGGTGGGCACCAGCCGATAGCGGCGGTCAGCAGCGGCACGACGCCAATCCAGCCAAGCCATGCATATTGACCGGTGCCGGTCAGTGCCCAGACGATCAGTGCGATACCAACGATGGCGCGGATGGCGCGGTCTACGGTTCCAATGTTCCTGGTCATGCTAAGTCCCTTGAGGTTTGCGTGCACCACCATCGGCGCACGGCCTTCACATTCAGGACTTTATATATGTTCTGGCGCGATGCAAATGATCTGGATCAAAAGCTGCAAGAAACAGTTCCCGCAGGCGTACAATCAAGCCACGCCGAGTTTCTTCTGCAGGTTTGAGCTGGAGGTCGTGTACTGGAACAGCAGCCGCTCGCCCGGATTGATGATGCGGAAGGCTTCCTGCGCCATCAGCGCGGCCTCGTGGAAGCCCGACAGGATCAGCTTCAGCTTGCCCGGATAATGATTGATGTCGCCGATGGCGAAGATGCCCTTTTCCGAGGTAGAGAACTTCTCGGTGTCGACCGGAATGAGATTCTCCTCCAGGTTCAGGCCCCAGTCGGCAACCGGGCCGAGCTTCATGGTGAGCCCGAAGAACGGCAGCATGGTGTTGCAGGCGATATCAAACTCACCGTCCTTGCCCTTGATGGTCACGCCGCTCAGCACACCATTGTCGCCGGCAAGCCCGGTCACCTGGCCGATGTGCAGGGCCATCTTTCCGCCTGACACCAGTTCGCGCATCTTGTTGACGCTGTCGGGAGCCGCGCGGAAGTCATCGCGCCGGTGCAGCAGGGTCATGGAGTTGGCCAGCGGCTGCAGGTTGTTCACCCAGTCGAGCGCAGAGTCGCCGCCGCCGACAATCAGGATGTCCTTGCCACGGAAATCTTCCATGCGCTTCACCGAATAGAACACGCTGGTGCCTTCAAACGCATCGATTCCCGGGATCGGTGGCTTCTTCGGCTGGAAGCTGCCGCCGCCGGCGGCGATCACCACCACCTTGCAGTGGAACGTCAGCCCGCCGTCGGTTTCCAGTTCGAAGGTGCCATCAGCCTTGCGGTTCAGGCCGGTCACCATCTGGTTGTAGTGATAGGCCGGGTTGAAGGGTGCCGCCTGCTCCAGCAACCGGTCGGTCAGGTCCTGCCCGGTCACGATCGGCAGTGCCGGAATGTCGTAGATCGGCTTTTCCGGATACAATTCAGCGCACTGGCCACCCGGCTTGTCCAGGATGTCGACCACGTGACACTTGATGTCCAGCAGACCCAGTTCAAACACGGCGAACAGGCCGCACGGCCCGGCGCCAACGATCACCACATCGGTTTCTATCGCCTGTGTCGTCATGGGCGAACTCTCCTTGTTGACTTGATTGGTGCAGTTCATGCGCGGTGATGACCGGTTCGGACAACCGGCCGCGGCTTTCAGAACTGCTTTTCAGGAACCTTGACCACCAGCCCGTCGATGTCGTCGGACACCCGGATCTGGCACGACAGCCGCGAGGCATCCTGTACATCGAAGGCGAAGTCCAGCATGTCTTCTTCCATCTCGGACCGGGCGGCCAGCTTTTCTGCCCATTCACCCTGCAGGTAGACATGGCACGTTGCGCACGCACAGGCGCCGCCGCAATCGGCGTCGATACCCGGCACCATGTTCTTGACCGCCACTTCCATGACGGACATGCCGTTCTCGCCCTCCACGGTGTGCTCGTTGCCGTTGTGCTCAATGAAGGTGATTTTAGCCATTGGAGTTCCTGCGCTCAGCCAACGCATGCAAACTTGTTTGCACACATTCAATATGGGTTCGCTTTGTAGCTAGGCTGAACGGCGTGAAAATGCAACACAAACCATGGGGTGCCGGGTGCGTCGCGCCCGCGCAGACTGTGGGATGCGGGTGGATGCCGGACCTGCCGCCCTCCCGTGCCGTCAGTTGTCCAGCCGCGACAGTTCCTGCTCGAAGCTCTGGCGCGCAACGGCAAGGTCGCGAAGCCCTGCGATGCACCGCGTCTCGTCGGCGAAGTCTGCATCTTCCAGCCGTTCAGCGGCGTCAGCCAGGGCGAATGCACCGACAGCGCGTGCAGCCCCCTTCAGCGTATGTGCCGCCTGCATCCACGCACGTGCATCGGTAGCTGATTCAAGCTTGCGGCTTTGCGCGTGAAGTTGGTCCCGGAACATGCCCAGCAGTTCGCTTTGCAGGGCACTATCGCCAAGCGTGTACTGGTTGAGGTGCTCCAGATTCAGCACGCTGCTGCCGCCGGTAGCGGTTGCCGCCGGGTTTTCCATCAGGTCCATGGGGTCTCTCCCGCCCAATAAGCATCAAAGTTAGCGCCGCAACACGAAACACAACTGCAGTTTGGTATTGTACCATGCCTGATGTAAACAGGCAGTTGCATGAACCGTTAAAATTCGACTCATTTTCGTCCATGCTGTTAACCAACTGTGTAGAAATAGGCCCCTGTTGAACGATTATCCGTCGTGCCAAACCACCTTTTGCACTAGAATCGGATGTTGGACGCAGGAGTGGGATCCCGTCATTGCCGGAATTGACCCTGGGATGGGCGCAACGCCGGAAGATGACGACTCCATGCTTTTGTGGGGCGTAAAGACCTGCAATCCGTTTTCGAGGCACCCGGACGTTCCGGTGAGAGCAGATTTGCACTGTCAGTTATTTTGTTTGCGGGGATGTAAAGTATGTCGAGTGAAGTCAACCAGCCGCGCCGTGCATCACGCCGGAACCGCAGGCCTGCTGAAGCAGCTGACGAACCGGCCGTCCAGGACCGCGACCTTGCCGAACGCCGCCGGCAGGAAGCCATCGACCAGCGCCGTCGTGAAGCGGTCATGCGTGGCCGCCCCGCCAACGAGAACGATGCCTTTGCCGCCAGTTCGCTGAACGCCATCCGTCGGCGCACCTCAACCACGCCGATCTGGACCGCCGTAGTCGTGTCCATGATGTGGCTGATGATCTGGATCATTCTTTATGTTCCTGCCCTGGTTCAGCTGGGCAACCCGCTGGCCCTGGAGAACCTTCCGCTGACCACCCGCACTGCGCTGGTGGCACTGGTGCCGTGCGCAATCTTTGTGGCAATCGGCTACCTGGTCTACCGCGCCAACCAGATGAACCATGTCTCGCAGGCCCTGATGCAGACGGCCATGCGCCTCGTGCGCCCGCAGGATATCGCCACCGAAAGTCTTTCGTCGGTTTCGCAGCTTGTACGCCGCGAAGTCGACCAGCTTGTCGGCGGTGTGGAGCACGCCGTACAGCGCGCCACCGAACTTGAAGGTGTCATCCACAAGGAGATGGCCAATATCGAACGTGCCTTCGGTGCCAACGAAGAGCGTATCCGGCTCATGCTGGAAGGTCTTGAGCGCCAGCGCAACGCGCTGCATGAAACCGGCCTGGTGCTGGGCAACGAGGCGCAGCCTCTGCTCGGCCGTCTCGAGGAAAACACTCACGGCCTGTCCGGCATCATCGAGTCCGCCTCCTCGACGCTTGCTGCCCTTGAGCACAATCTGAAAAGCACCACCATAGAACTGGCCCAGACAGTCGATGATATCTCGAACCGGGCAAGCTTCGTCGGCACCGAGATTGCCGGCCAGACCGCCCGCATGGAACAGATGTCCGGCACCCTGGTATCGGAACTGCGCCTGTTCTCCGACAATGTGTCGAGCCAGGTCGGCATGATGCACGACACCACCCAGCGGCTGAACAGCGAAGGCATGCAGTTTGGCGACAACCTGCGCATGCTGGAGTCGAGCATTGCCGACGCCATCCAGGGCAGCATCGGAGAACTGCGTTCTGCCCGAGGCGATGTCACCGGCAGCATCGAGCATCTTACCACGACCCTCAGCGAACAGTTGCGCGGTGCCGCTGAACTGAACGCTGAAATCATGCGCACCACATCAGACAGCGTGACGCACAATATCCGTTCAACCTCGGGCGAAGTCGTCAAGGCCGTCGAGGCATCGACAGGCTCCGTGCACGAACGCCTGCAGGCCGTGGCCAATCACGTCACCACCGCCAGCGCCGAAACCGTGCGCGAGGCGGAAGCAACCGTGACCTCGCTCACGGAGGCGATCAGGGGCATGGCCGAGGAAAACTCCTCGCTCATCGTCAGCGCCGGCCAGATCGTCACCGACACGGTGCGCTCATCCGCCGAAAACCTTGTCCGCTCCATCGAGCTCTCATCGAGCGATGCCGCAGAACGCCTCAACGGCGTTGCAGACGAGAAGGTTGGCCTCATCGTCGCAGCTAGCGACCGCATCGGCGATACGGTTCGTTCCTCGAGCGAAAGCATCGTGCGTGCCGTGGATTCGGCATCCTCTGACGTCACCGCCCGTCTTGCGGCCGTGGCGGAAGAAAACGCCAGTCTGATCACCTCCGCTGGTGAGCGCGTCAACGACAGCGTGCGCACTGCGTCCGGCACGGTGGTCACCACCATGCAGTCCACGTCCGACGCCATTGTTGGCCAGTTGCGCACCGTCGGCGATGACGTTGCCCAGTCGGTACAGGTCACTTCCGAGGTGGTACTGCGCAACCTCAACGAGGTTGGAATCGAAGTTACCGACCGGGTGCAGTCTGCATCGAAGGCGGTTGTCGACGACCTGCACACCACCGGCGAAACGGTTGCCACAAGCCTGGAAACCACCAGCGTCAAGGTTGTCGAGAAGCTGCGTGCATCCGGCGAGGAAATCGCCCGCAACACCGAGCTCTCGTCCGAAGCCCTGCTCGACCACATCAACGAAAGCGGGGCGCGTGTGTCGCGTGCCATCGAGGAAGCAGGCTCCGGCGTGGCCGGGCGGCTGGAAAGCTCGACGGGCGAAATGGCCAGCCTGCTCAACAACTCCGTCGAGAAGGTCACCACCCGCCTTACCGCGGCATCTGCTGCCGTTGGCGAACAGCTTGACCTGTCCGGCACTGCCCTGACCGACAAGCTGCTGTCGATCTCCGGCGAGTTCGTGCAGAACGTCGCCACCGCGCGCGACGAAGTCTATGCCTACATGGAAGATGTCTCGGGCAAGATGACCGGCACCCTGCAAAAGGCGTCGGGCGAACTGTTCCAGCGGTTCGAAGGCATCACCGACGAGATCACCGGCAAGCTGGAAACCTCCGCCGGCACCCTGTTCAACCGGGTCGAGACTGCAACTTCGCTAATGTCGGGCCACCTGGACGAATCAACCGCACGGCTGTCCGGCCAGATCGAACAGACCTCCGATGCAATGGTTGTCCGCCTCGAAGACGCAACCTCGCGCATGGCCAAGCTGCTTGATACTGCATCCGTCGACATGACCGGCACGCTGGAGAGCACTACCACTGCGCTGGCAAGCCGGCTGGACACCTCGTCCGCCGAACTGACCGAGAAGCTTCAGTCAACGACGCGCGCGTTGTCCGAACAGCTCACCACCAACGCCACCGACCTGACCGGCCGCCTCGACAGTGCAACGCTGCGCATCGCAGACGTGCTCGATGAAGCATCTGCCGAGATGACCGCCAAGCTGGACACCACTACCAGCCAGCTCGCCGACCGGCTGGACTCGTCATCGGGCGCCATGACCGGCCGCCTCGATGAGGTATCGCAACTGCTCACCGAGCGGCTGGACACCACCTCCTCGAGCCTGACCACCCGCCTCGACAGCGTGGCCGACACCATGTCCACCCTGATGACCCAGCTTGAGGACCGCTCCGGCACCGTCCTCAGCCAGATCGAGGGCATGTCCGGCCAGCTCGATTCCACCACGGCGCAGTGGTACAGCCACGTTGAAAAGGCAAATGCCGACATGGCAAACCGCTTCGAGGACACCACCAGGCAGGTCGCCGACACCATGGAGCGTTCCGGCCAGGCGATGTTCTCGCGCCTCGATGCCAACTCGCGCGATCTTGGCAAGCGCTTCGACCTGGCCAACTCGCTGCTGGAAGAAATGACCGGCGACGTGATCAGCCGCATGGACGCAACCGGCGAAGCCTTCGCGAAGATGCTCGACGAGCGCGCCGAACGGGTGTTCAACGAACTCGGCAGCGCCCGCACCGCCTTCTCCGAAGGCCTCGATGGGGCCGCGCGTGAACTGATCGGCGAGCTTGGCCGCGCCTCCACCTCGTTTGCCGACAGCCTGGAAGAAAGCACCTCCAGCATCACCAGCCGCTTCGAGGGCCATGCCGCCGGTCTGGTCGGGCGGATCAACTCGTCCGCCGGCGAACTGGAAACCCGCGCCAGCGAGGCATCCCGCCGCCTCGAGGAAACCGGTGCAAAGTTCTCCACCCACCTCGACGAGGCCTATACCCTGCTGGCAGACGCCCTGAAGGACACCGCCAGCGAGCTGGACCAGCGCATCGATACCGTGTCGACCTCGCTGGTCGGCCGTCTCGATGCCACGTCGGGCAAGATTTCCGAACGCCTTGACGGCACTTCCGCCAAGGTCGAGCGCGCCGTCCAGACCTTCAACGAGCGCATCGACCGGATGATGGACACCCGCGACACGCAGATGGCCGAACTGCTGACCAAGCTCGGCAAGAAGTCGGAAGAAGTCGACGGCATCATGGCCCGCTACCTCGAGCGCGTCGAACATTCGCTGTCCGATGCCAACAGCCGCACCGACGAGCTTGGCCGCCTGATGGCATCGCAGTTCTCGGCCGCGTCCGACCAGTTGCAGGAAGAGATCAAGAAGATCGAGGCGATTTCCGACGAGCAGGTCAGCCGTGCCGCGCGCAACATCATGGCCCAGCACGAGGAAGTGGTGCGCCAGCTCAACACCACCATGTCGGGCTCGACCGAGGAGTTCTCCTCCACCGCCGACGAGATGCGCGAGGCCGCCGCCAACGTGGTCCGCGAGATCGAGTTCGCCCGTACCGAACTGCGCCGCGCCGTGCTCGAACTGCCGGCCGAAACCCGCTCGTCCGCCGATGCCATGCGCCGCGTGGTGTCCGACCAGATCACCGCGCTCAACGCGCTGGCTGACGTGGTCAAGCGGCAGTCGTCGTCGCTGGCCATGTCCGGGCCTGGCATCTACATACCGCCGGAGAGCCGGGGGCGTTCGCCGGGAAAAACTGAGGGCACCTCGTCCATCGCTGCAACGCGGACGTCAGGTGCCCCGAAAACCCCGCGCAGCGACGCTGATGAGGATGACACCCGTTCGGCACGCAGCGGAGGCGGTTCGAAGTCGATCAGCCGCTTCCTGGGCAACCTGCTGAGCGGCGAGGCCGAAGCCTCGGCAAAGCCTGCCCGCGCCAGCGAAACCCGGCCGGCCAGCCCCAGCCGCGAAACGGAAGCCCTTG
>CAYMJJ010000020.1:0-32640 GCA_964390445.1 uncultured Anderseniella sp. | reverse complement strand
GGCAATGGCTGGTGGTGGAGCGTGATTCCATGACCCACGATGTTTATGCCGTAACGCCGGCCAGTAAATGGACCGCGCCAGCGGCAGCTGCAGCCACACTGGCTCGCAAGGCTGCGGCAAAACAGGCACCTGCACGCAAGACGGCAGCCAGGAAGGCTGGAGGAAGGCGCTCATGACCTCGTTGCGCTTGGACAAGGGCGGCCTGATCGACCGCAGCCGCGACATCAGCTTCACGTTTGATGGCAAGGCGATGACTGGCCATCCGGGCGACACGCTGGCGTCAGCGCTGTTGGCAAATGGCCAGTTGCTGATGGGGCGGTCGTTCAAATATCACCGGCCACGCTCGGTGGTGACGTGCGGCGCGGCAGAACCCAATGCGCTGATGGAAATCGGCACTGGTGGACGGCAGGAGCCGAACACCCGCGCCACCATGCAGGAGCTGTACGACGGGCTATCCGCGCGCAGCCAGAACTGCTGGCCGTCACTCAATCATGACGTTGGCGCGGTCAATGCACTGGCGTCATCGCTGTTCGTGGCGGGCTTCTACTACAAGACATTCATGTGGCCGAAGCGGTTCTGGGAAACCATCTACGAACCGATCATCCGCAAGGCCGCAGGGCTGGGCCGGTTGAGCTATGAAGCCGATCCTGACCGCTACGAAAAGGCCTATGCCCACTGCGATGTGCTGGTGGTTGGCTCGGGACCAGCCGGGCTGATGGCGGCCCGAACAGCGGCAAGGGCCGGGGCGCGCGTCATCCTGGCTGATGAACACGCCCGCCTTGGCGGCTCGCTGCTGCGCGAGCGCGAGGAAATAGGCGGCACCGACGGGACAAGCTGGGCAGAGACCATCATTGCCGAGCTGGCCACTATGCCCAACGTTACGCTGATGGCTCGGACCACCGTGTTCGGGGCCTATGATGACGCGGTGTTCGGCGCGATCGAGAGGGTGCAGAAGCACGTCGCCGAGCCGGATCACAATGTGCCGGTAGAGAAACTTTGGCGTATCATGACAAAGCGTTGCGTCATGGCCACCGGGGCAGAGGAACGCCCCGTGGTGTTCGGCGGCAATGACCGGCCGGGCGTGATGATGGCGTCGGCCATGCGCGCCTATGCCAACCAGTATGGCGTGGCCGCAGGCCGTTCGGCTGCTGTGTTCACCTCGACAGATTCAGGCTACCGCACCGCACTCGACATGCGCGCGCACGGGATACACGTCGAAGCCATCTTCGATTCACGCGCCGATGCACCCGGCCTTGAAACCGGTGGCGTGCCGGTGATCCGCGGCGCGCTGGTCACCAACGTCAACGGTGGCAAGAACGGCATGAGCAGCGCCGAGATCAATGGCCACGACACGATACCCTGCCAGTCGCTTGCCATGTCAGGCGGATGGAGCCCGGTGGTGCACCTGGCCTGCCAGCGCGGGGCCAGACCCGTGTGGGACGAGGTGCGCACCTGCTTCATGCCGCCGGAACATGATCCGTGGACGCGGGCCGCAGGATCGGCCAACGGCCACTGGAGCCTGAGCGAGTGCCTGGCTGAAGGTGCGGAACGCGGCGAACAGGCTGCAACCGCTGCCGGGTTTACGCCGAAGCGCTCTGCGCCGCTGCCCAAGGCCCGCGATGACACCGGCTACGCTGTCAGCCCGCTATGGTGGGTGAAGCAGTCGACGGGCAAGGCCTTCATCGACTACCAGAACGATGTCAGCGCCAAGGACATGCCGCTGGCTGCGCGCGAAGGCTATGACCACATCGAACTGGCCAAGCGCTACACCACCACCGGCATGGCGACCGACCAGGGCAAGCTGGGCAACGTCAATGCTATCGCCATCCTGGCCGAGGCGACGGGCCGCCCGATCCCGGAGATCGGCACCACCACGTTCCGGCCATTCTACACGCCGGTATCGTTCGGTGCGCTGGGCGGACAGCACGTGGGCAATCATTTCCGTCCGGTGCGCCGGTCGCCGCTGCATGGCTGGGCAGACAAGCTCGGTGCAGCCTTTGTGGAAAGCGGTCTCTGGTACCGCTCCAGCTGGTTTCCGAGGGCGGGCGAAGACTGGCTGGCGGCCATGACCCGCGAGGTGCTCAACACCCGCGCCAACGTCGGCATCTGTGACGTGTCGACGCTCGGCAAGATCGAGATCGGCGGCAAGGATGCAGCCGAATTCCTCAACCGTGTCTACTCCAACGCCTTTGCCAAGCTGCCGGTGGGCAAGGCCCGCTACGGGCTGATGCTTCGCGAAGATGGCTTCGTCGGCGACGACGGCACCACGTCGCGGCTGGCGGACACACGTTACTTCATGACCACCACGACGGGCCATGCAGCTGAAAGCATGCGCCACCTGGAGTTTTGTCACCAGGCGCTGTGGCCGGAACTGGACGTGCAATACGTGTCGGTGTCGGACGAATGGGCACAGATGGCAGTGGCCGGGCCGAAGTCGCGCGAAGTGCTCGCCTCGCTGGTGGATGCGGACCTGTCCAACGAGGGCTTCCCGTTCCTGGGCGCACGCGAGGTCACGGTGATGGGCTCGATACCGGGGCGGCTATTCCGGATCTCGTTCTCGGGCGAACTGGCCTACGAGCTGGCGGTGCCGGCAGGCTACGGTGAAGCGGTCGCTTCGGCGATCATGCATGCAGGCCAGCCGCACGGCATCCTGCCTTATGGCCTTGAAGCACTGAACACCATGCGTATCGAGAAGGGCTTCGTCACCCACAACGAAATCAACGGCCGGCACACGGCAGACGATGTGGGCCTGGGGCGGATGAACTCGCCCAACAAGGACCACATCGGCCGCATGCTGAGCCAGCGCGAGGCAATGCAGGAGCCGGACCGGCAACAGCTGGTCGGGGTCAAGCCGCTGGAACCGTCAACGCGGTTCCGGGCGGGATCGCACCTGTTGCGCCCTAACGACAGGCCGTCCACGGCAAACGACCAGGGCTATGTCTCGTCGGTTGCCTACTCGCCTGCGCTGGGTGCGTGGATCGGGTTGGCGATGCTGAAAGGCGGACGCGAGCGTCACGGCGAGAAGATCATCCTGTGGGATGGCCTGCGCGACGTCTATGTGGAGGCGGCGGTATGCTCGCCGGTGTTCATCGATCCTGAAGGGGAGAAGGCCAATGGCTGAGGCGCTCATGCAGGTTTGTCCGCTTGAAGGCATTGCAAAGGCCGGCCGTTATGGCCGTGCGCTGCCGCAAGGACCCGGCACCACGCTGTCGATCGTGCGCGGGCATGACATTGCAAGCGTGATCGCTGCTGCAGGCCAAACTGGTGCAGTGGCTGCAGCGCTGAAGAAGGAGCTCGGGCTGGAACTTCCGGCGATGGGGCAGTCGTCATCCGCACGGGGTGCAAGCCTGCTGGGCGTGCAGCCCGGCCACTGGCTGGCGATCAAGGCGGCCGGTGGCAATGCCAACCTTGCTGCGCGCCTGGACAAGATCATCGGCTCAGCGGGTCTTGTAACCTCGCAAAGCCATGGACGCTCATTGATCCGGCTGTCGGGACCGCGGGCGCGCGATGTACTGGCCAAGGGCACACCGGTCGACCTGTCGGACAGCGCGTGCAAGCCGGGCATGGTGGCGGCAACGCAGATCGGTCATGTGGGCGTGGTTGTGGCCTGCACCGGCGCTGACAGTTTCGACCTGCTGGTGCACCGCAGTTTCGTGGAAGGTTTCTGGCTGGGCCTGTGCGAGCTGGCGCTGGAATGGGGCTACGAGGTGCGGTAACAACAATCTCGCGCCAACTTCAAGCCAAGCCAGCAAGCTCATCCTCGAGAAATGCCAGCAATGCTCGCGGCAGTTCACGGTAGCGCGGCACATCGGTATCCAGATGCGCTATTACCTGCGTGACGAGCGGCACAAGGTGCCGGGCGATGAAGTCACCTTGCGCCTTGTTGAGGCTGCGCACGGCAGTGCGGTCCGCCGCGTTGGCGTGTTCCTGGAAGGTCAGGAACTGCATGAACTCCAGCATCACTGACAGGTGGTCCGGCAATTCGCCGCCATCGCGGCGTTTCAGGCCGAAGTGATCGTACCAGCGGATCAGTTCCTGGTAGAGGTCGGTCTGGTCACGCTCGAGATGGGAAGACGCATGCAGCGATGCCCCTCGCTTCGACACCGACGGCTCGAACGCCGCCATGAAGGCCTTGCCGGCATCTGCTGGTGGTGCCGGCACCACCGTTTCGTCCAGCACGTCCATGCCGCCATCAGCAGACCGGAACGCTGCCGCAAAGCCACCGTAGACGGCGCTACGCTCCAGTGGAAGCATGGTTAAGTTGCCGAACTGCCGGACGCAAAACCGGTGCCCACTTTTGCTGGCAGTTCTGCTGACTTCCGCGGCCCCGATACCTTCTCGATCTCGATCCGGGTATCTCGGTCAAAGCAGTTGGGCTGACCTTCAAGCATGCCGACGCGCAGGTGCGCGTGGTCACCGGCCAGTTCCACCGGATTGATCGGTGACGGTGACACGTGGCGCGGATCGCCCTTGCCCTCGAACTGGTAGTTCTCCCAGGAGTGGTACATGAATGCCTGGCCAGGCCGGAGGCCATGGGCCACCTTCACGCGCAGTTCGAACGAGCCGACATCGTTGTAACAGCGCACCCAGTCACCATCTTCAATACCGCGGTCCTTCGCATCCTGAACCCCGAGCATGATGTAGGGCTGGCCGCGATTGAGATGGTTCATCATGCGGTTGTCGCGCCATACCCCGTGTATCGACCAGCGGGTATGGCCGCCGGTCATCATCAGCGGATAGTCGCCACCGATCTTCGGCGGCGCCTTGTAGGTTGGCAGATGCTCGTCATGCTCCAGATACAACTCATGATCGATGTAGAACTGGATGCGGCGGGTCTGGGTCGGGTAGGGGTACTTGTCGTGCAGATGGTAGGTCAGCGGGATGAATGCCTTGCCCTCTTCCATCTTGCCCGCGTTGCCGATGGCGAGCGGTGAAATGCCGATGTCGTTGTAACGGGCGTAACCCTTTTCCTTCTGCTCCTCCCACGACACGTGCGACAGGTTGGCGGATGCATCGATGATGGCACCGGCGGCCTTGTCGGTGTCATCCTCAAGGAAGCGTCCTGACATGGTCATGTCGTCATAAAGGTTGTCGAGCTTGATGGTCTTGCCAAGGTGCGAGGTGATCGAGGTGAGACCACGTTCCTTCGCCCGCTTCTCGATGTGCCTGGCCAGCATGGTGAAAATCCAGAAGTCGGGCTTGGATTCGCCCAATGGTTCCACTGCCTTGTTGGTCACATGGTTGAACGGCACCAGCGGCGTCACCCACTTGTGGTCGGTGGTCTCGTACCAGGCGGCGGCCGGCAGGATATAGTCGGACCACATGGCGGTGGAGCTCATGCGGAAGTCGATGGTGCACGACAGCTTCAGCTTGGGCCACAGTACCTCGAGCAGCTTCTGCGAGCCGCGAACCGAGCGCATCGGGTTGGAGCAATAGTGAAACATGATGCGCGGGTCGCTGCCACGCGGTGGCTGCACCGGTACCCAGTGCTTGTCCAGTGCCTCGTTGACGGAGTCCTGCACCGGCTTGTTGAGGCCCGGCACCCATTGCTGGGCACTCTCGGCCAACTCCAGCACGCCGCCATGGATGTGCCAGAACATCGCCGACGAGGTCCAGATCGGCAGGTTGCCACCGATGTCGGTGAAGCTGTCGTTACCTAGGTCCTTGAAGAACATCTCTGCGGTGTCACCGCTTGCCAGCTTGCCGAGCAGGCCGCTGCCGATGTCCCAACCAAATTTCAACCGGTCGCCATTGCGAAAGCCCGAGACATAGTCTTCCCAACCATCGTTGGCGAGGAAGGCAAACGCAGAATAGCCGCAACCGGGCTTGCCCATCTTGCCCTGCAGCGCCCAGATCAGGATCATCGCGCGCTCGGTCAGGTTGCCGTGGAAATACTTGTTCATCGAGCTGCCGGAGACGTTCGACAGCGCTTTTGCGTCGATGCACAGTTTCGCAAACTTCTCGATCACCTTGACGGGTGTACCGGTCATTTCCGAAGCTGCCTCGGCGGTGTAGGCGTTGAGCCGGTCACGCAACAGCGAATAGACCGAGCGCACTGGCACGATGGAGCCATCGGGCAACGTGATGCTCTCGTTGACGTCCAGAACCGGGTCAAGGCCGCCCAGCGCCAGCGACTTGGCGGGTGCCGTCATCGGCCCGCGGGCGCGGTCCTTCATTATAAAGCGGTCGGTGCGTCCACCCTTGGCATCCCTCTCAGTGAGCAGCTTGCCGGTGTCGGTACGCACCAGCAAGGGAAGGTCGGTCTGCTCGAGGACAAAGGCTTCATCGACGTGCCCACCCTCGATGATCTCGCGCGCTACGGCCAGCGCCAGGGCTGCATCCGTGCCGGGGCTGAGCGGCACCCACAGGTCGGCCTTGATCGCGGAAGGCGAATAGTCCGGCGAGATGCATACGATGGTCGAGCCGTTATAGCGTGCCTCGGTGAAGAAGTGGGCGTTGGGGATCGAGGTGACGATGGGGTTGCAGCCCCAGAACAGGATCACGTCGGAATAGAAGTAATCCTCGATCGAGCGATCCATGTAGATGTTGCCGAACGTCTCGAACGCACCACGGTGGGCATCACCGTTGGACGAATTCGAGTCGAGCGAGATCGAGTGGGTGAGCTGAGCCAGCCGCGCCTGGGCCGCATTGGCCGCACCGACGTTGATGTCGGGGCCCATGTCCCAGATGATCCTGTCAGTGCCTTCCTCGGTGATGACATCAAGGAACCTGTCGGCAATGTCGTCGAGTGCTTCGTCCCAGCTGACGCGCGCCCAGTCGCCAGAGCCGCGTTCGCCCATCTGCTTGAGCGGATAGCGGATGCGGCTTTCCTCGTACATGCGCTTGGAGAACGAGCAGCCCTTCTGGCAGCCGCGCGGGTTCATATCGGGTACGTCGGCATTGAGCTGCGGGTAGTCGGCTGCCTGTTCCTCGCGGAACACGATACCGTCGCGCACGTAGACGTCGAACGCGCAGTGGGCCTGGTACCAGCAGTTGATCATGTGGGTGCCGCGAACGGTCTTGTCCCAGGTCCACTTGTTCCGGTAAATGTCGACGATCTTCGTATAGTCCGGCGGACGGCGCGCCGCGAGCGCGGTCAGCGACTGTCCCGACCTTGTGACGAAATCCGGCAGCGCCAGCGTTGCGCCTGCAACAACGCCTGCCTTGAGAAAGCTGCGCCTGGATATCGTCGTGCTCACTGGCCTGACCCTCCCCCGTTGCGGTAGGCGATGTCGATCTGTGGCGGCATTACGACCGGTTCGCGTTCAAGCTGGGTGGCAATCTGCTCGATGTCCTTGGGGTGATTGCGGAACGGCCCGAACAGGTCGAGGAAGTTCTTCGAGATCAACGTGTCCATCAGGTCACTCTGTTCGCCGGCCTGCTTTCTGGCGCGCTCAGCCTTGATCTTCTCGAGCGCCGGGCCAACCTCCTTGCCGAACAGGCCTTCCAGGTAGTCGAGTGGAATGCGGTCTTCGCCGGTGGGGTTGCCATCGTCGTCGAACTTCTCCGGCGACAGCGGCGGAATGTAGAACACGTTGGGCTGGGTCTCGTATTCCGGGTGCAGCGGCAGGGCTACCTTGTGGACGTTCACCAGCTTGTGGATCGGCCCGTCCTCATCTTCGAGGAACCCGAGGAAGCGCACACGCCCCGGGCACTGGCGCGAACAGGCAGTGGCAACGCCCTGCTCGATTCGCGGCAGGCAGAACACGCATTTCTGGGCGTGGCCGGTGGTGTGGTTGTAGTAGATTTCCTTGTACGGGCATGCCGACTGGCAGAAGCGCAGGCCACGACAGTGTTGTTCGTTGATGATGACGATACCGTCTTCGTCGCGCTTGAAGATGGCACCGCGCGGGCAAGCTTCCATGCACGCAGGCTTGGTGCAATGATTGCAGATGCGCGGGATGTAGAAGAAGTACGAGTTGGGATAGTCGCCTGCGCCGACATCCTCGTCCCAGTTCATGCCCCAGGTAGGTTCATCCCCGATGGGCTTGAGCGCCTCCTTTCCCGCACCGGAGAACAGCGCTTCCTTGTAGTTCAGTTCGAAGCCTTCGCCGAAGTCAGCCTGGGTGGGCCGGATGCCGGGCTGCGGTTTGCCATCCTTGAAGCCACCGCCCATCTTCTCCCAGTCCTTCGGGGTGCCGTAGCCAGGTGCCGTGTAGACCTGGTTGAACCACATGCCTTCCTGGCCCTCGCCGGAGGTCCAGTTTGTCTTGCAGGCCACCGTGCAGGTCTGGCAGCCGATGCACTTGTTGAGGTCGATGATCATGGCGACCTGGCGTTGGCTCATCTAGTGTTCCGTCCGTTCTGTTTCAGGTGTCGAGGGTTAATGGCGTCCAGTCGATCGAGACCGCCTTTAGCCCGGCGCGCTCCTCGTTGGAGCCATTCCAGATGGCAAATCCGATCTGCGTCGCCTGGCCGGGTTGCAGGGTAGCTGCTTCCGGCCCGCCCGCAAGGGTCCGCAACATTACAATTGTCCAATATCCCTGCGACCAGCCTGCGGTGATGCTTTCACTGACCCCGGTGCCGGGAACTGATGAGCCGATGCCCCAGGCCACGACCGAACGGATCTCGTTTCTCAGCGCACGCCACTGCAGGAACTGCACCGGCTCGTCATCTGTGCCCATGGTCCACAGGGCCGGCTCGCCCCTGATCGGAAAGGCGATGGCGGCCCCATCAGGAAAGCCGTCGCGCCCGCCGGTATTTGGCTGGGCTGCAGGCCAGCGCAGGCGCACAGCAAACGTCTCGCCGTCATGCACGCTTTGTGCCTCAACGACAGGTGTCTGGCCGTACTCACGGTTCTGCCAATCGGCCTGGATGAAGCCATTGGGCTGCATCTCGATAGGGGCAGGCACCAGCTCGACGGTTTCGGCTGGAAGGGCCTGCCAGCCGGGCGCTGTGGTGGCAGCATAGTCGGCCACGGAACTGACTTTGACTGAACGCAAACTGGTGTCTCTTCAGATGATTTTTCTGTTGTGGGACAACATAGGCGGCTGGCCCGTGCATGCACAGAGCCAAGGTGACGCGGCAATGAAAGCCGGCAAGCCCGGTCAGGCGTATTTGACGCCAGGCAGCACGCACAGCATCTCGTACAGCAGGTTGGCGCCGATGAGGGCAGTGTTGCCTGAAGGATCGTAGGGCGGTGACACCTCGACAAGATCCCCGCCGACCAGGTTGAGACCCTTGCAGCCGCGCACGATCTCCAGCGCTTGCCAGGTGGTCAACCCGCCGATCTCGACCGTGCCAGTACCGGGTGCGAAGGCCGGGTCGAGACTGTCGATATCATAGGTCAGGTAACACGGTTGGTTGCCGATCCTTGCGCGCACCTGTTCCATCAGCGGCGTCATCGACTTGTGCCAGCACTCCTCTGCAGTGACCACGGTGAAGCCCTGGCGGCGAGGCCACTCAAAGTCTTCCGGTGAATACCCGGTACCGCGAAGCCCGATCTGGAACACCTTGTCCTGCGCCAGCAGACCTTCCTCCACAGCCCGGCGGAAGGGCGTGCCGTGGGCGATCTTCTCGCCGAACATCTCGTCGTTGATGTCGGCATGGGCATCGACATGCACCATCGCCACCGGTCCATGCTTCCTTGCCATGGCACGCAGGATGGGCAGGGTGAGGGTATGATCGCCACCCAGCGTGAGCGGTACGCAGTCCTGTGCAAGGATGCGGTCATAGGCCTTCTCGATCAGCTTCACCGATTTCTTAAGGTCGAAGGTGTTGATGGCAACATCACCGATGTCGGCAACCTGCAGCGAGTCGAACGGGGCAGCACCCGTCGCCATGTTGTAGGGCCGGAGCATGCAGCTTTCAGCACGGATCTGGCGCGGTCCGTGACGGGTGCCGGAGCGGTTGGAGGTACCGATGTCCATCGGCACGCCGACGAAGCAGGCATCAAGCCCGCGCGCCGTCTTTGCAGACGGCAACCGCATCATGGTGGTGGGGCCGGCAAAGCGCGGCATGTCGTTGCCGCCGAGCGGCTGGTTGAAATCTGATGACATCGGATCAATCCCTGCAGGTAGTAGACTTGTTGTTGAGCGAACGATAGGCGCGGATGACCTGGCTGTCATCCGATTTGCCATGACCGGCACCCGATGCCGCGAGGAACATCTGGTGGGCGGCTGCAGACATCGGCAGGCCATGGCGCAACGCCCTGCCATGGTCGAGCACGATGCCAAGGTCCTTGACGAAGATATCGACCGCAGAGCGCACGGCAGGTGCATCGTCGAGCATGCGCGGCCCCCGGTCGTTCAGCATCCAGCTTGACGCTGCAGACCCCGACACGATGTTGAACACGGCTTGCGGATCGACCCCGGCAGCTTCTGCCAGTTGCAGGGCCTCGGCGGCTGCCGCTATGTGGACGCCGCACAGCAACTGGTTGATAAGCTTGGCGGTGGAGCCCGCGCCGTGTTCCTCGCCAACATGGAAGATGTTCGTTCCCACCACGTCGAGCAGCGGGCGAGCCTTGTCGAACACGTGGGCGGGCGCGGACGCCATGATGGTGAGGTTGCCACCTTCGGCACCGGCCACGCCGCCCGATACGGGCGCATCGAGCAGCGCCAGTTGGCGTTCGGCCAGTGCCTCCCCCAGGGCCCGAGCCTGGGCAGGAGACTGTGTGCAGCACGCGATAACGCATGCCCCCGGCGGCAGTGCGTCCACGGCCTTTCCGGCCCCGAACAACACGTCATGGGCCTGGTCACCATTGACCACCATCAAGACCAGAAAATCCGAACTACTGGCCGCTTCTAGGGCGCTCGTCGCAGCATGGCCACCTGCCGCGGCCAGCCTGTCCAGCGCGGCAGCGTCAAGGTCGAACCCGGATACCTTGTGGCCGGCGGTCACGAGATTGATGGCCATGGGAAGCCCCATCGCGCCCAGTCCGACAAATCCGATTTTCATGGGTACGCATCCTCCAGCCCTGCCGCGAACAAAAAGCCCGGCCAATGCATCACGCAAGGGCCGGGCGCTTCAATCGAAATCGTGATGACGGAGTCAAACTGCCTGCTTCAGCTCCAGCCGCCGCGCGTGCAGTACCGGCTCGGTATAGCCTGACGGCTGCTTGCGGCCTTCGAACACCAGGTCACACGCCGCCTTGAAGGCGATGGAATTCTCGAAGTCATCGGCCATCGGCTTGTAAGCCGGATCGCCGGCGTTCTGCTTGTCGACCACGGCGGCCATCTTCTTCATGGCCTTCATCACCTTGCCGCGCGTGACCACCTTGTGGCGCAGCCAGTTGGCAAGGTGCTGCGAGGAAATGCGCAAGGTGGCGCGGTCTTCCATCAGGCCCACGTCGTTGATATCGGGCACCTTGGAGCAACCCACGCCCTGGTCGATCCAGCGCACCACATAGCCAAGAATGCCCTGGGCGTTGTTCTCGATCTCGTTCTGGATTTCCTTGCTGGTCCAGTTGGGGTTGGGTGCCAGCGGAATAGCCAGGATGTCTTCCAGTCTCGCCTTCTCGCGAGACTTTAGCTGGTCCTGCACGTCCTTCACGTTGACCCGGTGATAGTGCGTGGCGTGCAGTGTGGCTGCGGTGGGCGACGGCACCCACGCGGTGTTGGCACCTGCCTTCGGGTGGGCGATCTTCTGCTCCAGCATGGCTGCCATCAAGTCCGGCATGGCCCACATGCCCTTGCCGATCTGGGCATGACCCGGCAGACCGCACTCAAGGCCGACATCGACATTCCAGCGCTCATAGGCATCGATCCAGGTCGAGGCCTTCATGTCGGTCTTTCGGATCATCGGGCCGGCTTCCATCGAGGTGTGGATCTCGTCGCCAGTGCGGTCCAGGAAGCCCGTATTGATGAAGAACACCCGAGCCTTTGCCGCCCGGATGCACTCCTTGAGGTTGATCGTGGTACGGCGTTCCTCATCCATGATGCCCATCTTCACGGTATTGCGCTTGAGGCCATAGGCGTTCTCGATTGCCGTATAGACCTGGTTGACCAGGGCCACTTCCCTGGGCCCGTGCAGTTTCGGCACCACGACGTACACCGAGCCCTTGCGCGAGTTGGCAAAGCGGCCGTTTGGCCCAACGTCGTGCATGGCGATGGCGGTGTTGACCAGCGCATCAAGCAGGGTTTCAGGCACATCGCTGCCGTTCCTGTCCTGCATGGCGCCAATGGTCATCAACAGGCCGACATTGCGCACCAGCATCAGCGAGTGCGAATGCAGCGTGAGCGGCTTGCCATTGGTGCCGGTATACTCGCGATGGTCCACCAGCTTGCGGGTGACCTGCTTGCCGCCCTTGTCGAAGGTGTCTTGAAGGTCGCCCTTCATCAGGCCAAGCCAGTTGCGGTACACCACCACCTTGTCGGCTGCATCAACGGCAGCAACGGAGTCTTCGCAGTCCATGATGGTCGACATGGCGCTTTCGATGATCACGTCGGCAACGCCTGCCTGATCGGTCGAGCCGATCGGGTGGTCCTTGTCGATTACGATCTCGATGTGCAGGCCGTTGTTGACCAACAGAATCGCCGTCGGGTTCTTCTTGTCACCCCGGAAGCCCTTGAACTGGGCGTTGTCGACCAGGCCTGTTACTGATCCCGATTCAAGCGACATGGCCAGCTTGCGCCCCTGCACGAAGTACCGGGTCACCTCGGCGTGGCTGCCACCGAACACGGGCGCGGAGTCATCGAGGAACTGCCGGCCCCAGGCGATCACCTTGCGGCCACGTGCCGGGTTGTAACCGCCCACCCTGGTAGCACCGCCGTCTTCGGAAATCGCATCGGTGCCATACAGCGCATCGTACAGCGAGCCGAAGCGGGCGTTGGCTGCATTGAGCGCATAGCGGGCATTCATCACCGGCACCACAAGCTGCGGCCCGGCAACACTGGAAATCTCCTCGTCTACACTGCGGGTGGTGGCGGCAAAGTCTGGCCCCTCCGGCACGATGTAGCCGATTTCCTCGAGGAACTTGCGATAGGCAGCTGGGTCGATGGCAGTGCCCGCCTGCTGCTTGTGCCACCGATTGATCCGGTTCTGAAGCGACTTGCGCTTGCGCAGCAGCGCTCCAACCTTCGGCGCGAACTTGTGCACCACATCATCGGTTGCCTTCCAGAACGCATCGGCCGAAAGGCCTGTGCCGGGCAGTGCTTCATCCTCGATGAAGCGGGCAAGGGTTTCGGCAACGGTCAAGCCGCCGCGTATCACGGTCTTTGCCATGAGTGTCGTCTCCAGATCGATAAGGCGAGTGTTTTTCGTTGATTGGGCGCCAGTCATCACACAGCGGCCAACAGATCAACAATTCATTCCACAAGGTGGATTAGTCAGTCATTTCCTGCCGCGCCACCAGGTGCGCGACCAATGGCACCCTTGCAAACAAGGAATGGAATGGGGCATTTAAGGAACGGATTGCGCGAGGGGCGCGTTTCAAGAACCAACTGCCCTGTAGTTCCATGGAGGAAAGCATGCGTTTTGTGAATTCGATTGCACTGGCTGCCGTTGCAGCATTGTCCCTGTCGGCCGGCGCCGCATCTGCGCAGGACGCGGGCGACGCTGTAAAAGGCGAGAAGGTGTTCAAGAAGTGCCAGGCCTGCCATGACGCGACTGAAGCAAAGAACAAGGTCGGCCCTCACCTTGTTGGCATTGTTGGCCGCCAGGCTGGCTCCGTGGAAGGCTACAAGTACGGCGAAGGTCTATCTGCCAAGGCTGCCGAAATCGGCACTTGGGACGAAGCCAAGCTGGACGCGTACCTCACCGACCCCAAGGCCTTCGTCGACGGCAAGAGCAAGATGGCATTCAAGCTGGGCAAGGCCGATGAACGCGCCGACGTGATCGCCTACCTGAAGTCGCTCGGCCAGTAAGCAGGATCCCCAGACCAGACCATCGAAGCCGGCAGGTCAACCTGCCGGCTTTTTCATTGTCCACTGGACGAACATTAGCCGGCGACGGAATTGGACAACTCGCTTGACCAGTTGTGGCCACGCTTGTTTGATTGCCGCACAGGTGCTGATCTGGTTCGCAAGACGAGGAATTCGGATGTTTCATCCGGTTGGACAGGACAAGGTGGCGGACGAGATCGTCTCGCAGATCGAACGGCTTGTGCTTGAAGGCGTGCTGCGGCCCGGCGACCAGTTGCCGGCCGAGCGCGACCTAGCAGGCCAGTTTGGCGTGTCGCGCCCCACCCTGCGCCAGGCGCTCGGTGAGCTTGAATCGACAGGCCTTTTGCTGGCCCGGCAGGGTGGCGGTACGTACGTCGCCGACGTAATGCGGTCGGTGTTCGCCGATCCGATCATTGGCCTGTTCGGTAAGCACGAGAAAGCCACAGCCGACTACCTGGAGTTCCGAACCGGTGTCGAGGCGATGGCAGCGCATTGGGCCGCGCTGCGCGCAACGGATGCGGACCGCGAAATCCTGACCTCGATCATGCAGAAGATGGAAAGTGCACACCTGCTGGCAAATTCGGACGAAGAAGCCCGGCTTGATGTCGAGTTGCACATCGCCGTCAGCGATGCCTCGCACAACATCGTGCTGATCCAGTCGCTGCGCTCAATCTACAACCTGTTGCAGCACGGCGTCTTCTACAACCGCCACCTGCTCTACAACTACCGGGATGGACGCGAGGACCTGCTGGCGCAGCACCGCACAATCTATGAGGCAGTGATGGCAAGGGATCCTGACGCAGCAGAGGCAGCAGTGCGAGCCCACATGGACTTTGTGGAACGGGTCTGGCGCGAAAGCGACGCAGATGCGCAACGCCAGCAGACAGCATCGAAACGGCTCGGCAGGTTCAAGACATCGCGCTAGCAATTGCCAACATCTTTACAGGCAAGCCGTCTCTGGCGCATGTTGTGGCGGGCTGAAGAATGAAACCGAACTGAGGGGCATCACATGAAACTCGTACGCTATGGCAAGCCGGGCAAGGAAAAGCCGGGCATGCTCGACGCTGATGGCAAGATCCGCGACCTGTCGGGAAAGATCGCCGACATTACGCCGGACCAGCTGTCGCCGACGGCGCTGGACAAGCTGTCCAGGATCAATCCGGCCAAGCTGCCGCTGGTCAAGGGCAAGCCGCGTCTGGGGCCGCCCGTCACGGGCGTCGGCAACTTCGTCTGCATCGGCTTGAACTATACCGACCATGCCGCTGAAACCGGCCACCCCATACCGACCGAGCCGGTCATCTTCTCCAAGCACACCAGTGCAATCTCCGGCCCCAATGACGACGTGGTGTTGCCCAAGGGCTCGACCAAGACCGACTGGGAAGTGGAAATCGGCTTTGTGATTGGCACAACGGCAAAGAACGTGTCAAAGGCGCGCGCGCTCGATCACGTTGCCGGGTACTTCCTGTGCAACGACGTGTCCGAGCGGGAAAACCAGATCGAGAAGGGTGGCCAGTGGGTTAAGGGCAAGAGCCATGACACCTACGCACCGATCGGCCCCTGGCTGGTGACCGCAGACGACGTGCCGAACCCACAGAAGCTGAACCTCTGGTGCGACGTCAACGGCGAGCGCATGCAGGACGGCACCACGAAGAACATGATCTTCCCGATCAGGGAAATCGTCGCCTACGTGTCACGGTTCATGACGCTGAAACCGGGCGACCTGATCATCACCGGCACCCCGGCCGGCGTAGGCCTTGGCATGAAACCGCCGAAATTCGTCAAGGCTGGCGACGTGATGGAACTGGGCATTGACCTGCTCGGCACCCAGCGCCAGAACGTGGTGCAGGGCAAGTAGTTTTCCCGGCCGTCAGAGTATGTCCAGCACTGCCTCAGGCGGGCGGCCCACGGCCGCCTTGCCGTTGGCGATGACCACCGGCCGTTCGATCAGGACCGGGTTGGCAACCATCGCGGCGATCAATTCATCGTCGCCCAGCGGGCGTTCGGCCAGCAGCAGCTCGTGATAGACCTTCTCACTGGTGCGCATCAGCTCAGACGGCGACATGGAGAGCATCTGCACGACCTCGGTCAGTTCCTCGCGCGATGGCGGGGTCTTGAGGTACTCCAAAATCTGCGGCTCGATGCCCCGCGACCTCAGCAGCTCAAGGGTCTTGCGCGACTTGGCGCAGCGTGGATTGTGCCAGATGATAACGTTCATGTTTCTGCTCCGCGCTTGAGCCAGTCATCGTTGCCAGTGCCGGTGACCGCCTCGATGCTGGCGAATCCGTTGTCGGTCAGGCGTGTCAGCAAACCATTGAGGATGTCTGAGATCAACTGCGGTCCCTTGAAAACCAGCGCAGAATAAAGCTGCAGCAGCGTGGCGCCGGCACGCAACTTCTGCCAGGCGTCGTCAGCGCTGGAGATGCCACCTGCCCCGATCAGCGGAACGCGCCCGCCGGTCAACTTGTAAAGCCGGGCTAGCTGGACGGTCGACAGTTCGAACAGCGGCGCACCGGACAGCCCACCGGCCTCGCCGCGGTGCGAGGACCGCAAGGTGGATGGGCGCGAAACCGTTGTGTTGGAAACGATGATCGCGTCCACCGCATTGGTCATGCACACGTCGGCAATGTCCGACAGTTCGTCCTCGCGCAGGTCGGGTGCGATCTTGAGAGCCAGCGGTGCCATGCGTTCATCGCTGCCGGCGGCTCCGGAGATGGCATCACGCACCCGTCCGATCAGCGTGTCGAGCTCGGCCTTTGACTGCAGCCCGCGCAGGCCCGGCGTATTGGGCGAAGACACGTTGACGGTAATGTAGCTGGCCAGTTCGTTGAAGGCGGCAGCGCCAAGTGCATAGTCGCCGGTGCGGTCATCGGAATCCTTGTTGGCGCCGAGGTTTACCCCGACAATGCCACCACGGCCGCTGCGCTGCGACAGCCTGCCGAAGATGCGGGCATGGCCGTCATTGTTGAAGCCCATGCGGTTGATCACGGCGGCGTCTTCCGGCAGGCGGAACAGGCGGGGCTTGTCGTTTCCTGCCTGCGGCCGGGGCGTCACGGAGCCGATCTCCACAAACCCCAGCCCCTGCGCCAGCATGGCGTCGGGCACCTCGGCGTTCTTGTCGAAACCGGCTGCAAGGCCGAGCGGGTTGGCAAAGGCAAGCCCCATGCAGGTGACGTGCAACCTGGTGTCACGCGGCACCGTAACGGCCGGGGCAAGCCCCGCCTTAAGAGCTGCGATGGTGAGGCCGTGCGCAGTCTCGGCATCCAGGCAATGCAGCAGGGGCCTCGCCAGAGAGAACAGTCCACTCATGCGACACCTTCGGGAAATACATGGTCACCTTTGCCGTCCAGCGGCAGCTTCCAGTCACCGGTTACGGCGCTCACAGGCATCGGCGCGTAGAGGTGCGGAAACAGCTCTCCGCCGCGCGATGGTTCCCACGTCAGTGCATCACCAAGCTGGCTTGTATCGAGCGCCAGCAGCACCAGGTCATCACGGCCGGCGAAGTGCTTGCGTGCCGTGGCGCGGACCTGCCCCGCAGTGGAAAAATGAACGAAACCGTCGCGCTCGTCATCGGCTGAGCCGTGGTACTGGCCCAGGGTGCGGGCAAAGTCCCAGTCCTCCCGGGAGATGATCTTGTAGATTGTCGTGTCCATGCTGGCGACCCTATGAGCGGAACTGGGCGGCGACAAGCGGCGTTTGCAACATTGCGTCCAGAGGCGTGACAAAGGGGATGAATTGCGGTATAATTTCCTATAATAATAATACATTCAATATGGCTGCCGTTCATGATTCGGCGTGAATTCCGGCCATTGCATCGTGAACATGGAGGCAAACCAGATGTTCTCACACGCACAGATATGGAACGCGCTGGACAAGCTCGCGGAAAGCAAGGGGCTGTCTGCCTCTGGCCTTGCGAAAGCCGCGGGGCTCGACGCCACGTCGTTCAACAAGTCGAAGCGGGTAACGCCCGAAGGCCGCCAGCGCTGGCCGACCACCGAAAGCGTTGCCAAGTGCCTGAGCGCCACGGGCGCGACCCTCGACGAATTTACCGCCATGGTGCAGGGCGTGCCGGCAGCGCATCGCACCATCCCGTTGATCGGCATGGCGCAAGCAGGTTCGGGCGGATACTTCGACGATGCAGGCTTTCCCATTGGTGGCAGCTGGGACGAGGTAAACCTGCCGAGCGTTGACGATGCCAATGCCTATGCGCTGGAAATCACCGGTGACAGCATGGAGCCCGTGTACCGCAAGGGCGATACCATCATCGTGTCGCCAAACGCCACGTTGCGCCGTGGTGACCGGATCGTTGCCAGGACCAGGGACGGCGAGGTGCTGGCCAAGCTGCTGCATCGCGAGACCGCCAGGACGGTTGAACTGGCATCGTTCAACCCGGATCACCCACTGCGCAGCCTGGACCGGTCAGACATCGACTGGATGGCGCGCATCGTCTGGGCGAGCCAGTGAAGCGATCCGGGGGCCCGCAGACTGACCGATGACACTTGGCCCCATGGTGGCAACAGCCATCGGCATGCTGGTATACTTCAAGATCAAGCGGTGGTTGTAAGGCCGGGCGTGCGCTGCCTGACTGCCGGCAAGGATATCAATGGACTCACTGACGCAAATACTTCTTGGCGCATCGGTTGCTGAACTTGTAATCGGTCGGGCCATCGGCAGGCGCGCGGCAATTTACGGTGCAGCGCTTGGCACGCTGCCTGATCTCGACGTGCTGATTTCCTATGGCGGCCCAGTGGAGAACTTTACCTATCACCGTGGGTTTTCCCATTCGCTGCTCGTGCTGACAGCCGCGGCCCCGGTGATCGGCTGGGCGCTGCACAAGGTGCAGGGTCTGGCCAGCCTGAAGCAGTGGATTGCCATGACATGGCTGGTGCTGATCACCCATGTCCTGCTTGATGCAATGACGGTCTATGGCACGCAACTGTTCTGGCCCATTACGGAGTATCCCGTTTCAGGCTCGAGCATCTTCATCATCGACCCCGCCTACACCATCTGGCTGGCCATCGGCGTGCTCGCGGTTGTGCTGCTGAGCCGGACAGAATGGACCGGATACCGCGTCAACGTGGCCGGGCTGGTACTGTCGTGCATCTACCTGGTGTGGACCGTTAGTGCAAAGGCACACGTGACCGGCATCGCCGAACGTTCGTTGCAGGACCAGGGCATTGCGTACTCGAAACTTCTGTCAACGCCTGCGCCGTTCAATACATTGCTGTGGCGGTTCGTGGCGATGCATCCGGACGGCAATTATTCCGAAGGCTACTACTCGCTGATCAACGATGGGCCAGAAGTCCGCTTTGACCGCTTTGACAGCCAGGTTGCCCTGCTCGCGCCGGTGCAGCAGTCGTGGCCTGTGCAGCGGCTGCAATGGTTCACGCACGGCTTCTACAAGGTGCACAAGAACTCGCCCGCCATCGTCATCTCCGACCTGCGAATGGGGGTTGAAGGCCAGTACGTGTTCAACTTCAAGGTCGCCGACATTCTTGCCGACGGCACACTGCAACCAGCCAACGAACGCGTGCCCACCAGCCGTGGCGCCGAGCGGCTACCGCTGGTCTGGAAGCGCATCTGGGATCCGCTGGTGTCGCTTGCGCCATAGCTGCCATGCAGGCCGGGCGGCTTGTTTCGCAGCCCGCGTTGGCCTACTGCGCTGATCATGAAAGCACCCAGCAAACCCCTGTCCCTGCCCGAGTTCGTCACCCTGCTGGCGATGATGGTATCAATCCTGGCGCTGTCCATCGACGCCATGCTGCCAGCACTTGGCCAGATCGGCCGCGACCTCAACGTCGCCCAGGCGAACGACGTGCAACTGGTCATCTCTGCGATGTTTCTCGGCTTCGCTGCCGGGCAGATGGTGGCAGGTCCCTTGTCGGACAGCTATGGCCGCAAGCCGGTGATCTATGGCGGCTACGTGATCTTCATCGCCGGGTGCCTCATGTCGATGTTCGCCACCGACTTCACCATGATGCTGGCAGGCCGGGTGCTGCAGGGTCTGGGTGCATCGGCACCGCGCATCGTGTCGATGGCGCTGGTGCGCGACGGCTACGAGGGCCGGGCCATGGCGCGCATCCAGTCGATCGTGATGGCGATCTTCATCCTGGTGCCGGCACTGGCACCGGCCGCCGGACAGGTCGTGCTGCTGGTCGCAGGGTGGCGTGACATCTTCGGGCTGCTGCTGGTGATGGCGCTGATCGCCTTCACCTGGTTCGCGACGCGCCAGCCCGAGACGCTTGCGGTGGAATCGCGGCGAAGGTTTTCGTTGCGCAACATTGCCGGCGGCATCGTCGAGGCAGTGGGCTACCGGATGATGACCGGCTACACCATCGCGGCGGGCATCATCTTCGGTGCGTTTCTTGGTTATCTGAACTCGGCGCAGCAGATCTTCCAGGACAGCTATGGTACGGGCGAGCTGTTCGTGGTGTATTTCGGCGGCGTGGCGCTGTCGCTGGGTGCCGCCAGCATTCTCAACTCAAAACTGGTGATGAGGCTGGGCATGCGGTTCATGACCTGGCGGGCGCTGGCCGGGCTCGCTGCGGTCTCGGCAGCGTTCCTGCCGGTGGCGATGGCGTTCGATGGCCTGCCGCCCCTGTGGCTGTTCACCGGCTGGTTGTTGGCGGCGTTCTTCTGCGTCGGCATCCTGTTCGGCAACTTCAATGCGCTGGCGATGGAGCCGGTCGGCCACATGGCGGGTCTTGGCGCGGCGATGGTCGGCTCGATTACCACGTTCATCTCGTTGCCGCTGGGCTGGGCTATCGGCCATGCCTTCGACGGAACGGTGCTGCCGCTGGTGACCGGCTTTGCCACACTGGCTCTCGCCTCGCTTGTGGCGATGTGGTGGACTGAACTCGGGCCGAAAGCTGCGTAAGCTAGCTTACACTCCACATTTCGCGGGGCGCGCGGGTGGTCAGCAGGCGGCAGCCGTCTTCGGTGATCACGATGTTTTCCTCGTGCACCAGCATCTTGCCGTCGCCGTAGTCCATGCCGGGCTCGATGGTCATTACCATGCCCGGCTCCAGCGTCACGGTCTGGCCGGGCATGTTGGACGGCGGCTCGGTGAGCTGAAGCCCAAGGCCATGACCAAGCCGGCCAACATTGCCCCCGGTGGCGCCTGCATCCGACATCACCGACACCATGGCTGCGGCAAGGTCCGCCGGGGTAGCACCGGGACGTGCGGCAGCAATGCCGGCTTCGGTAGCGCGCCAGACAATATCCTGCACGCGTTTGGTCTCATCATCGATGCGGCCAATGGCGAAGTTGCGGTCGAAGTCGCAGAAGTAGCCGTCGAAGGTGCAGCCGAGGTCGATGAACAGCACGTCGCCTTCCGCCATCTCGCGCTCGACTGGTCCGACGATGATCTGGTCGTAACCGCCCAAACCCGACGTGACGACCACAAAGGGAATGGCGTCAGCGCCCTGGCTGGTCAACTCGGCGCGGAAGGCGCGCGAAACCTGGTGTTCGTCCATGCCGATGGACAGTTGCGCCGGCAGTGCCTCATAGGCGCGCGAGCCAATCTGGCAGGCAGTCTCGATCTTCTCGATCTCGGCGGATGACTTGACCATGCGCAGCCGCCAGATCAGCGGCGACGCATCAGTGAATTCGATGCCGGTGCAAGCGGACCGGATCCGGTCGAAGTCGGCAACGGGCATGCGGATGATGCTCTCACGGCCCATCTCCCAGCCGATACGGCCAAACTTGCGCGGCAGGTCGCCGAGCACCTGGGTCATCAACGAGACGCCATCATCTTCGGCGCGCGGGGCGGGCCAGGTGCGAACATCGTTTACCCAGGTACGCGCGACACCGGGCTCGCCAATGGTGGGTATGACGGCAATGGGTGCGCCATCACGCGGCAGCACCAGGAACCACGGCCGGGTCGGGCTTTCCCAGAACTGGGTGGCGAAGCCGGCAAAGTAGCGCCAGTTCGGCGGTGCGGTAACCACTACGGCATCAAGCTGGCGCACCGTCATCGCCGCTTGCGCGCGGGTCATGCGGGCTTCGTATTCCGACCGGGGGAAACCTCTCTTCATTTTTCAGCCTTCCTGACCAGTTCGCCGTTGAGGGCGCGCTCGATGAGCTTGCGGGTATTGTCGATGCCATACAGAGCCACGAACGACCCAAAGCGCGGACCCTGCGGCTCGCCCAGCAGGATCTCGTACAAGGTGTTGAACCAGGCCAGCGAAACGCCGACCGAGCCGTCCTTGTTCTCCTTGGTCCAGGGCTCGCGGCGGCCAATGTCATAGACCACCGATTGAATGTCCTCCGGCGAGGTTTGATCCGGCAGCTTGCCCAGCGCATCGGACAGGTCGCGCAAGGCAGCGGCTTCCTCATCCGTCGCCACGCGGTAGTGCTTGGCCGGCTTCACGAAGTCCTCGAAGTACCTCAGCGCAAAGCCTGCAAGCTGGTCGAGCTCCGGGTGGTTCTGCGGCGAGCAATCCGGGCGGTAGCGCTGGATGAACATCCACAGCCCGTCGCGGGTTTCAGCGTTGGCAACGGCTGCGAGGTTGAGCAGCAGCGCAAAGCTGACCGGCATGTCGACCGCAGGCGGATTGCCGTTGTGGATGTGCCAGACCGGATTGTTGATACGGTCCTTCGGATCGTCCTGCCGGGCATAGGCTGCGAGGTGCTGGAAATACTCGTCGACCGCGCGCGGGATGACATCGAAGTGCATGCGTTTGGCGGTACGCGGCTTGTTGTACATGAACAGCGAAAGGCTTTCAGTGGGTGCGTAAGCCAGCCACTCGTCGATGGTCAGGCCGTTGCCCTTGGACTTGGAAATCTTTTCGCCGTTCTGGTCGAGAAACAGCTCGTAGATGTAGTGCTCGGGCGCAACACCACCGAGCGCCACGCAAATCTTGTCGTACAGGGGCGCGTTGGGACCATGGTCCTTGCCGAACATCTCGAAGTCCACGCCAAGTGCTGCCCAGCGGGCGCCAAAGTCAGGCTTCCACTGCAGTTTCACGTTGCCGCCGGTGACAGGCAAGGTCATCTCGGTGCCGTCTTCATCGTTGAAGGTCACGGTGCCGTTCTTGCCGTCGACATGCTTCATCGGCACGTACAGTACCCGGCCCGTGGTGGGCGAAATCGGCAGAAAGCAGGAATAGGTGGCCTGGCGTTCCTCGCCCAGGCTCGGCAGCATGATCGACATGATCTTGTCGTAGCGCTCGGCGGTGCGCAGCAGGATGCCGTCGAACTTGCCGGACTTGTAATACTCGGTCGCGGATGCGAATTCGTACTCGAAGCCGAACGTATCGAGGAACCGGCGCAACATGGCGTTGTTGTGGTGGCCGAAGCTTTCGAACTCCCCGAACGGGTCCGGCACCGCGGTAAGGGGACGGTGCAGGTTGGCTCTCAGCAATTCCTGATTGGGCACGTTTTCCGGTACCTTGCGCATGCCGTCCATGTCGTCGGAAAAGCACAACAGCCTGGTGGGGATGTCCGAGATGATCTCGAAGGCGCGGCGGATCATGGTGGTGCGTGCCACCTCGCCGAAGGTGCCGATGTGTGGCAGGCCGGACGGTCCGTAGCCGGTCTCGAACAGGATATGGTCGTGGCGGGTTTTCTTCGCCTCGACGCGCTTGAGCAGCTTGCGGGCTTCCTCGAACGGCCAGGCCTTGCTTTCAAGGCCGGCGGCGCGAAGGGCGGGATCGACAGGTGCAGGTGACATAAGACTTGGGCAACCGATTGCAAAAGGGGTGATCTGGACTGCAAGCATGTGCCAGATTGAGCGACGAACTTAAAGGGCAGAATCAGTCAGTTGATAAACGATACCTCCGGACAGGACGCTACCACCGGGACCGGCAGCACGGTTGCGCTGCCGCCGGTGATGGTGCTGGCGGGCGTCAACGCCGAGGTCCATGCGGCAGGACACGCACCCGCCACGCTGGCTGCCGGTGCTGCGCTAAAGGCGCTGGGCGAACGGCCTTACCTGGTGTGTCATGCAGGCTATCTTGCCGGGCGTCTGTCGCTGGTAGCACAGGTGCCACAGCCGGTGGTGCGGGCCGCACGTGAGCAGGCCCACCTCGACGTGTGCGAACTGTTTGCCTTTGCGGCACCTGCTGCGATGGCGGTGCCAACGCCGTCGGGTCTTGCCCGTGCGCTCGGACTGGCACCGGGTGCGACGGACGGGGCAACGGTGCTGGCGGCAGCCGAAACCCTGCTGCGGCGGCTGTCTGCACCAGGCTACCCCAACTCGCGCGAGACCTTGCAGGTGGCGCATTTCCTGGAGCGCGGCAAATGGCCGTGGGCAAGGCGGGTCATCGAAGCGCTTGGCGAAACCCGGGACGCTTCGGCGTCGTCGGTGTTTGCGACGGGCCTGAACGTGTGGGACCGGCTGGAAGACTGGGAAGACGACGGGCCGCGCCCGCCCGGCAGCCATGAAACAGTCCGGCCACAGGAAGCGCAGGCGTTCCTTGCCGGCCTTCTCAAGGGAAGTGCCGAGTCCCGACCGGAGCAGGTCGATTATGCCGGAGCGGTCACTGCCGCGTTCGAGCCGCGCGAAAGCCCGGCGCGCAACCAGATCGTACTTGCCGAGGCCGGTACCGGTCTCGGCAAGACGCTGGGCTACCTTGCGCCGTCGTGGTTGTGGGCCACGCGCAACAAGCAGGCGGTATGGATTTCAACCTACACCAAGAACCTGCAACGCCAGCTCGAGCAGGAAACCGCGCGGCTGGTGCCGGACCCGGCAGAACGGCGCAGCCGCATCGTCATTCGCAAGGGCCGCGAGAACTATGCCTGCCTGCTCAACATGCAGGAAGCGTTTGCGCGGATGACCGCGTCAAACCCGCGCTCGGCGCTGATGGCCGGCCTGATCGCGCGCTGGGCTCGTCACACCCGTGACGGCGACATGGTGGGCGGTGACTTTCCGGCCTGGCTGATGGGGCTGTTCTACGAGGCAGGCCAGGGCGATCGCACCATGACGCCGATGGGCCTTGGCCTGACCGACCGGCGCGGCGAATGCATCTACTCGGCCTGCACCCACTATCGCAAATGCTTTATCGAAAAGGCTGTACGGGCAGGCCGTAAGGCAGATCTCGTCATCGCCAACCACGCGCTGGTACTGCACCAGATCGCGGTGGACCAGGCACTGGGCGAAGCGCAGATGGACGAAGACCAGGAACGCGCAGGTGGCCTGAAGCGGCTGGTGTTCGACGAAGGCCATCACCTTTTCGATGCGGCTGACTCGGCCTTCTCAGGGCACCTCAGCGGGCTGGAAACAACCGAGCTCAGACGCTGGATCCGCGGGCCTGAAACCCAGCGCCGGCGCGGACGAGGGCTGGTGGACCGGCTGGGCGATCTTGCCGGTGAAGACGACCAGGCCGAAACGCTGCTGCACGAGGTGCTCAAAGGGGCGCTCAGCCTGCCGGGGCCGGGGTGGATGCGGCGCATTCAGCAAGGCCAGCCGGAGGGCGAGACGGAAGCCTTCCTCATGCTGGTGCGCCAGCAGGTGATCGCGCGCAGCGAGAATGAGTCCGGGGCTTCGCTGGAAACCGACTGCCGCCCGTTCATCGACGGGTTGCGCGCTGCGGCCGGCACGCTGGCAGCAGCCCTGATCGACCTGAAGCGGCCCATGTCGGCGCTGGCAAAGCAGTTGATGAAACGGCTGGATGATGAAGCGGCAGACCTGAACAGCACGGAACGGGCGCGCATCGAAGCACTGTCACGCTCCCTCACCCGGCGGTCGGAATTGATGCTGGGCGGATTTGTCGACATGCTGGGCCGGCTGGTGGACGAAGCCGACAACCAGTTCGTGGACTGGTTCTCGGTCGAGCAGGCCTGGGACCGCGAGATCGACACAGGGCTGCATTCGCACTGGGTCGATCCGACCATTCCGCTGGCAGCCTCGGTGTTGAAACCTGCAGACGGCATTATCATTACCTCCGCCACGCTGCGCGACCGGCCGCCGGAAATGCCCGATGACTGGCGCAATGCCGAAACCCGTACCGGCTCGGTACACTTGCCCTACCCGGTTATCCGGCACTCGTGGGAGTCGCCGTTCGACTACCTGGCCAACTCGCGGTTGGTGGTAGTGAACGACCTGGGTCGGGACAACATGGATCACCTAGCTGCCGCCTACAGGGAATTGTTCCTGGCCGCTGGCGGTGGTGCGCTGGGGCTGTTCACCGCCATATCGCGGTTGCGCGCGGTGCACCGGCGCATGGTGCGGCCCATGGCCGAGGCCGGCCTGCCGCTCTATGCCCAGCACGCCGATCCGATCGACACCGGCACACTGGTCGACATGTTCCGGTCCGAAGCCAACGCGTGCCTGCTCGGCACTGATGCGGTGCGCGACGGCGTGGACGTGCCCGGTGACGCGTTGCGGCTGATCGTGATGGACCGGGTGCCATGGGGCCAACCAACCATCCTTGAGCGGGTGCGGCGGCAGGCATTTGGCGGGGCGCAATGGCAGGACATGCAGGTGCGACTCAGGTTGCGGCAGGCCTTCGGCCGGCTGATCCGCTCGTCCAGTGACCGGGGCTGCTTCGTCATGCTGGACGCGCGCATGGCCTCCCGGTTCGCGACCGCCTTTCCCCCCGGCCTGCCCATCGAACGGGTGGGGCTTGTGGATGCAATCGAGATCGTCAAGAGTTTTCTGAGCAAGGACACGGAGCAAACATGACTGCGACAATCAACAAGCACCAGGCGCTTATCTACGTGATGGTCACAATGATCGGGGTGGATGCCCGCATCGGCAACGCGGAACTGGCCCGCATCGGCCGGCTGGTGCAGACACTGCCGGCGTTTTCCGGCTTCAATGCTGAACGACTGACTCACGTGGCGCAAGAATGCGGCGAGATCCTGCAGGAAGATACCGGGCTTGATACCGTGTTGTCGCTGATCAAGGACGGCTTGCCGCCGATACTGCGCGAGACCGCCTATGCACTGGCGGTGGAAGTGGCTATCGCAGACCGCAATATCGCACGTGAAGAAATCCGCTTCCTCGCCATGCTGCGCGACAAGCTGGAACTGTCCAAGCTGGCCACCGCGGCCATTGAGCATGCCGCCATCGCCCGGTTCCAGAACGGTTGATAGTTCAGCTCTCTTGTCTGAAGCAATGCCGGACGGAAAACCGCTTTACACTCTTCCTGGCATTGCTTCATGCACCGAAGCATCCTGGCCGACGTGCTGGCCGGGCGGAAGGTCGCTGCCATCGGGAAAGTCCACCGCGCCCAGCGCCTTGTACCGGCTGTCGTGGATCAGGCAGCTTTGCCGCGCGGTTGGCCAGACACACTGGCGCAAGAACCACTGGTCGAGATGCCAGTTGGCAAGCGAAGGCGGCTTGAAGGTTTTCAGCATGTCACCCAGCGGCGGCAACACGCCGCCAACACCGCCCCACAGCCCGGCCAGCATGACCTCGGTGTGGGTCCACCAGTCGCGCATGACGTGAAACGCCTTGCCTGATTGAAGCCAGTGCTCAACTGCAGCGCGTTCACGCAAGTTGATCACCGAGTCGGCATCGCGCACAAGAAAGTGCCTGGTGTGACCATCATTCATCGGCAGGAAGCGCCAGAACAGCCCGTCGAACGGGTTGCGGCGGGTCATCATCTGCACTTGCGCACCCGATGCCGCCAGCTTGCTGCGCACCGCTGCTGGCACCGTGTCATCGACATAGAAGCGGCAAGTCCATCCGGGGTAGATTGAGGCTTGCGCCTCGGCGTTGGCCACTGCGCCATCGCAATATTTTGTGACATCGCCCCACAGCGAAAAGGCAATGATGTTGCGGCCCGGATCATCGGCGGAAAAGGCTGGAAGGTTGTCTGGCACGGAGTGGGCGGTGCTTGCGCCGGCGGCAGCCCGGTCCTTCAGTTCGAGCGACTTCTCACCGTGTTGCCGGGCCTCATCAAACCGCTTCAGCCGGTAGTAAGCAGCCGCCAGCGCATCGCGGGTGTTGACCACGCCGGGTGCCAACACCACCGCCCTTTCAAGCGAAGCTGCCGCGTCTGCGAACTGGCCGATGCGTGACAGGGCCACGCCAAAGTTGGTCAGCGATTCCGGATCATCGGGTGCGAGCTTTGCCACCTGCCCCATCACGGCAGCGGTGGAGTGATAGTCACGGGCTGCAAACAGGAACGCCGCCAGCCGCTTCTGGTCATCGAGGCTTTCGGGGTTTTGGCCGCCAATGGCATTCACCACCTGCACCTGCTTCCGGGTTGCCTCGGCAAACCGGCCGGCCTTGTAGTGCTGGAGCGCTTCATCGCGCAGTGTCGCAGAATCACCCATCATCAGGCGACGAGCATTACCGTTCCCAGAAGATCTGTACAGCGTACAGGTGGTGGTCCACCTGCGCTGCCCCGGTGGAGACGAAGGCATACCAGCGGTTCATCAGGTTACGCTTGTGGCCGGCTGAGTCCATCCACTGCTGGAACAGCCGGTGGGCCTTTTCCTCGTTGACGTCACCACGCTGGCGGTCGCGGGCAGCGTTCTCGCCGAAGTCGCCGCGCTGGTCCGGGTCGGCGAATGCCTCGAAGCGTTTCCGGAAACTGTAGCCGGACGCGCTCTGGTGGCCGACGAAGTTGCCCTTTACCATTTCCAGCGCCTGGGCGCGGGCCATGTCACGCAGTGCATCGGACGGCTGGACGGGGCTGCGCCGGGCCTGGCTGCGGGCCGAGGCTGCAAGCTGGTCGAGATAGGCTTCGAGGTCTGGCCGGATGACCGCGCCGCGCGGCGGGTTGGCCAGCATTGCCTCGGCATAGGCCCGGTAGCCGCTGGCGGCGTGCACCGGTCCGATGAGTGAAGTGACGGCGAGGCCGCCGGCAAACGTGCGCCGTGTAATCAACATCGAAGGTTTCTAGAGCTCCGTCATGAACGCCTGGATGGCGTCCAGTACGGCGGCTGTTTGGTCCTTTTGTGGCGAGTGGCCGCACTGGTCCAGCACCAGCGTGTCGACCGGGGCAGAAACCTGCGCAGTGATCGCGTCGAGTTGGGCGAGCGTTCCGTATTCGTCGTCGCAGCCCTGGACCAACAGCGAGGGCACACTGATCGCGGGCAGGTACTGCTCGATGTTCCATTCGCGAAAAGCAGGGTCGAGCCACGCACCGTTCCAGCCGAGGAACGCGACATCGACATTGCTGCCGTGATGGCGCATCAACCGGTCGCGCAAGGCACCCGCCTGCCATGCCATCCGCGCGGCCTCGATGCCGGCAATCGAGATGTCCTCGACAAACACATGCGGTGCCATCAGCACAAGGCCGGCAAGTCCCGGCTGCGGACAGTGACCGGCATGGATGAGCGCGATGGAGGCGCCATCGGAATGGCCCAGCAGCACGTGCCTGCGGCCGTCAAGCTGCGAAAGGATTTCCGGCAGCACCGTGATTGCCTCATCGTGCATGTAGGTCAGCGGGCGTGGCAGGTGAATCGGATCAGACTTGCCGTAACCGGCGCGTGACCACACCAGCACCGGACAGCCGGTACGGTTCGCCACCTGGTCGGGGAAGTTCCGCCACAGGCTGACACAGCCCAACCCCTCGTGCAGCATGACGATAACCGGCTTCTGCAGATCCCCCTCGATCCAGCGCGCCTCGAGCGTCTGGCCGTTCACCTGCACAACACCGTCAGCGGCAATCATGCGCGCAGTTTGAACCGCTGGATCTTGCCGGTGGCGGTCTTCGGCAGGTCCGGCACGAACTCGATCCAGCGCGGATACTTCCACGGGCCGGCCTGTGCCTTGACGTGCTCCTTGAGGATGTCGAACAGCCCGTCCTGGCCGAAACCGTCGTTCAGCACCACGAAGGCTTTCGGCTTGACCAGGCCCTCGTGATCCTCATGGGCGACCACGGCGCATTCCAGCACGGACTCGTGGCTGACCAGCGCAGACTCGACTTCGAACGGCGACACCCAGATACCCGACACCTTGAACATGTCGTCGGTGCGCCCGCAGTACTGGTAGAACCCCTCGCTGTCGCGGATGTACTTGTCACCGGTGCGCGCCCACTTGCCCTCGAACGTCGCGCGCGTCTTCTCGCGCTTGTTCCAGTAACCGTTGCAGCACGAGTTGCCCGACACCAGCAGTTCGCCGATCTCGCCGTCGGGCACCTCCTCGCCATTCTCGCCGACCACCCGCAGGCTGTACCCGGGCACGGCCTTGCCGGTTGTGCCGCGCTTGTGGCCGTGCGGGCCGTTCGAAAGAAAGATGTGCAACATCTCCGTTGAGCCAATGCCGTCCCATATCTCCACGCCGAAGCGCTTGTACCAGGCGGCAGAAACTTCCGGCGGCAGCGCCTCGCCAGCCGAGATGCATTTGACCAGCCGGGCCGAGCCGGTTTCCGGGTTGATCGACTTGTCGGCCAGCATGGCGGCATAGAGCGTCGGCACGCCAAAGAACGCGGTAACGTCATGCTTGTGGAGGCGCTGCTGCACGGCGTCGGGGGTGGGCCGGCCTGCAAAAAGGATGGTGGTTGCGCCCACCGCCAGTGGAAACGTCAACGCGTTGCCGAGGCCATAGGCGAAGAACAGCTTGGCCGCAGAGAACACCACGTCGTTTTCCGTGATGCCAAGCGTATGCCGGCCATAGGTGTTGGCGGTGTCCATCAGGCTGGCGTGAACATGCATCACGCCCTTGGGCTGGCCGGTCGAGCCGGACGAATACAGCCAGAAGGCGACCTCGTCCGACGAGGTGTCAGCGGGTTCATGCTCTTCGCCGGATTCTTCCATCAAGTTGGCGAGCGACATGTGCTGCCCGGCATCGCCGCCAGCCACCACGACGTGGCGCAGGAACGGCAGGTCTGCCAATACCGGCTCCACCACCGGCAACAGGGCGGCAGACACGAACAGCACCCGCGAACGGCTGTCCGACAGCATGTAGCGATACTGGTCGGAGGTGAGCAACGTATTGAGCGCGACCGGCACGATCCCGGCCCGCATCGCGCCCAGGAACACGCACGGCCAGTCCACGGTGTCATGCATCAGCACGGCAACGCGGGCCTCGCGGGCAATGCCAAGGTCTTCCAGCAGGTTGGCGACCCTGATTGATCCCGTTACCAGCTCTGCAAAGGTGATCTGGCGCTCATCGTCGATGTAGGCGACCTTGCCGCCACGGCCTTCGGCCAGATGACGGTCAGCCAGATCCAGCGCCGCATTATAGGATGTCGGATCGCTCATTGTTTTCTCCCATACACATGACGGCACCGCCTCTTTGAGGGCGGTTGCAGAGCCATCAGTTGTGTTTAATGCGCACTATTATGCCTGCCAAGCGCGCTATAGTGCAGCAAACTCGCAGGGAGCGGCGTCCGCGTCAGGATGGCAGGTGGGCTGCCTGGTGGTGCACCATGCGCCAGGCCCCGTCTTCCATGACGAAGGTGTTGGTGGCTATCAGCGACAGTTGCCCGAGGTGCTCGGTACAGAACACCATCGCTGTTCCGCCGTGGCGGATCACGGTGGGGGCGGAAACATCAATGTCGGGCGTATCGCCCAGCACGAGAATGGAATACCAGCTGTCGAGCACTTCCTCGCGGCCGACGATGCCGGGCCAGCCGGGGTGATAGCAGCGGATGGTGGATTGCCGTGACCAGAGGTTTTCCATGGCCAGATAGTCGCTCTGCCGGAAAGCCGAATAGAACGCATCGTTGGCCTCGAGAATGACCGCTTCTTCCTTTGTCTCATTCATCATGGAGCCAAGTTTGCCTGATACGGGCGCAATTGCCAAGGTTTGCCCGTCCATCGTGCCTTGAAGGGGGCGTCCCATTCCTCTAGAACGCGCTGACGTTTTCGTTGACGCTGCTCAACTCCTTTTCAAGATCGCCCATGGCCCAGAAACAGAAACCCAACCGTCCCAAGGCACGGCTGCCCCGCGGCTTTACTGATCGCGAAGCAGGCGACATCCGCGCCGTTGACGCCATGTGCGCGAAGATCAAGGCGGTATACGAACTTTACGGGTTCGATCCCGTAGAGACACCCCTGTTCGAATACACCGACGCATTGGGCAAGTTCCTGCCCGACTCGGACCGGCCCAACGAGGGCGTGTTCTCGCTGACCGACGACGACGACCAGTGGATGAGCCTGCGCTATGACCTGACGGCGCCGCTGGCGCGCCACGTAGCGCAGAACATCAACGACATCCAGATGCCCTACCGCACCTACCGGGCCGGCTACGTATTCCGCAACGAAAAGCCGGGACCGGGCCGATTCCGCCAGTTCATGCAGTTCGACGCGGATACCGTGGGCGCGCCCAACGTCACGGCGGACGCCGAGATGTGCATGATGATGGCCGACACCATGGAAGCGCTGGGCATTGCGCGCGGCGACTACGTGGTGCGGGTGAACAACCGGAAAGTGCTCGATGGCGTGATGGAAGCCATCGGCGTGACGGACGCGGGCCAGAAGCTTGGCGTGCTGCGCGCCATCGACAAGCTCGACAAGTTCGGACCCGAAGGCGTGGCGCTTCTGCTGGGCGAAGGCCGCTGGGAAGGCGGCAAGAAGGGTGAAGGCGACTTCACCAAGGGTGCGGGTCTGGATGCGGGGCAAATCGAAACGCTTGAACAAAGCATCCTGTTTTTTGCGACCGGAGCACGGTTCACATCAATTGCAACGTCTCCCTTCGGCAACCCTGCAATCGAAGACGACGTCGTGCTAGATGGTCAACCGCACGACGCACCCGAGACACTTAGGCTTAGCAATCGCGATCTGGCGCACATGGTTTCTCAGCGTGGTGCAGCTAACGAAACCGGCATGCAGGCTGCCCGAGACCTTATGACGTTGGCTGAAATCTTTGAAGCCGCTGGATACGGAACGAAACGCATCATTATCGATCCCTCTGTCGTCCGGGGCCTCGAGTACTATACCGGCCCGGTCTACGAGTGCGAGCTGCTGTTCGACGTGACCA
>CAYMJJ010000019.1:0-32977 GCA_964390445.1 uncultured Anderseniella sp. | reverse complement strand
AGATCGCAGGTGCACTGCTGGGCGCGGCGTTGCTTGTGATGGGGCTGAACATTCTATCGGACGCCATCTACCACGCGGACAAACCGGAAACAGCCGCGATCGCCATTGACGTGCCCGAAGAAGGTGCAAGCGATACCGCGGCAACCGAAGCTGCTCCGGAAGTGTCCATCGCCTCGCTGCTGCCGGCTGCCAGCGCCGAAAAGGGCCAAGCCGCGTTCAAGGCGTGCGCTGCCTGCCACACCATGGAAAAGGGTGGCGCAAACAAGGTTGGCCCGAACCTTTGGGGTACCCTGGGCCTCTCGGTCGCCGGACACGCGGGGTTTGCCTATTCGGACGCCCTGAAGGCCAAGTCTGACCAGACATGGGACTTCGAAAACCTGAGTGCCTTCCTAGCCGCCCCGAGGCAGTGGGCACCCGGCACCAAGATGGGCTATGCCGGCATGAAGGATGCCGCAAGGCGCGCCGACCTGCTGGTGTACATGAACAGCATGTCCGACAGTCCACTGCCGCTGCCTGCGCCTGAAGCTGCCGCACCGGCTGCTGCAACCGAACAGACCGCTGCCGCGCCCGCGCCTGCCGCAACTGAACAGACCGCTACCGCGCCCGCGCCTGCTGCAACTGAACAAACCGCCGCAGCACCGGCTGCGCCAGCCGCTTCCACCGAGCCTGCTCCTGCAACGGAGCCTGCTGCAACCGAACAGGCTGCTGCGCCTGCTGCAACAACCGACCAACCTGCGGCACCTGCTGCCGGCGGCGACAGCGAGCTCGTGGCAATGGTCAAGGCTGCCAGCGTCGAGAAGGGCGAGTCTGGTTTCCGCGCCTGCAAGGCCTGCCACACGCCGGAAAAGGGTGGTGCCAACCGCGTCGGTCCGAACATGTACGGCGTGGTCGGTGCCCAGATCGCAGCTCACGAAGGCTACAAGTATTCGGATGCGCTGAAGGCCAAGGCGGACCAGAAGTGGACGCTGGAAAACCTGGACGCCTTCATCGCCGACCCCAAGGGCTGGGTGCCGGGCACCAAGATGGCCTTCCGCGGTGTCAAGGACGCTGCCAAGCGGGCCGAATTGCTGGCCTACCTGCACTCGCTGGCTGACAATCCCGACCCGCTGTAAGGCAGTCGAGGGGACTTCGGTCAACAAAACTTGACCGGAACAATTACAGTCTTTTAACACCGGCAGCCCCTGCCGGTGTTTTATTTTGGCCACGGAGAACCTAGACTTTACTCCAGCAAGAGGTGCCGGGATTGCCCCCGCTCCTTCACTCGCCGACCGTTCAGGGAGCCAAGAGCTTGATCGACCGCAGAACGCTACTTCAACTGGCCGCCGCCACCGGTGCGGTTCAACTGTTGCCGGGCAGCACGGCGCGTGCTGCCGAGCCCCAGTGGCGCCACGGCATGTCGCTGTTCGGAAACCTGAAGTACCCGGCAGGCTTCGAGCATTTCGACTATGTGAACGCCGATGCCCCCAAGGGCGGGCGCGCCCGGCTGGCCGCGAACGGCAGCTTTGACAGCCTCAACCCGTTCACCTTCAAGGGCAGTTCCGCCGGCATCGTCGGCCAGATCTTCGACACACTGATGACGTCTGCGCTGGACGAGGCAGGTTCGGAATACGGACTGATCGCCGAAGCCGCCAAGGTGCCGGACGACTATTCCTGGGCCACATACAAGCTGCGGCAGGAGGCACGTTTCCATGATGACTCGCCGATCACGCCGGAAGACGTGATCTGGACGCTTGATGCGCTGAAACTGGCGCACCCGTTCTACAATGCCTACTACGCCAACGTGACCAGCGCCGAGAAGACCGGCGACCATGAGGTGACATTCAGGTTCAGCGAGGCAGGCAACCGCGAACTGCCGCAGATCGTCGGCCAGTTGCCGGTACTGTCAAAAGCCTGGTGGACGGCCAAGGACGCGCAAGGCCGCCAGCGCGACATCACCGCAACGACACTGGAAGTGCCGCTCGGCAACGGCGCCTACAAGATCACCGCCGTAAAGCCGGGCACCTCGATCACGCTGCAGCGCGTCGAGGACTACTGGGCCAGGGACCTGCCGGTCAACCGCGGCAAGGATAACTTCGACGAACTGTTCGTGCTGTACTACCGCGACAGCACCGTGGCACTGGAAGGCTTCAAGGGCGACGAATACGACTACCGTCCGGAAAACTCT
Organism: uncultured Anderseniella sp.; assembly: GCA_964390445.1. Lineage (GTDB taxonomy): Bacteria > Pseudomonadota > Alphaproteobacteria > Rhizobiales > Aestuariivirgaceae > Anderseniella. The sequence goes on along the minus strand of CAYMJJ010000019.1, from coordinate 30,813 downwards.
GCCAAGGACTGGGCGACGTCTTATGACTTTCCCGCCGCCAAGCGTGGCGACGTCATCCAGGCGGAGTTCCATCTGGAGAATCCGGACGGGATGCAGGCGCTGGTGTTCAACACCCGCAAGCCGAGGTTCTCCGATCCACGTGTCCGGCGCGCGTTCAATTTTGCGTTCGATTTTGAATGGGCCAACCAGAACCTGTTCTTCGGGCAGTATGCCCGTACCGCCAGTTACTTCGCCAACTCCGAGCTGGCTGCAACGGGCCTGCCTGAAGGCCAGGAACTTGCGCTGCTGAACGAGGTCCGGGACGCCATTCCGCCGGAGGTATTCACCGAGGAATACACCAACCCGGTCTATGCCACACCGCAGGACAAGCGGAACAACCTGCGCACCGCCGGCAGATTGCTGGCGGAGGCCGGGTGGACGGTAGGCAATGACCGGCTGCTTCGCAATGCGGCAGGCGAGCAGATGACCATAGAGTTCCTGCTGGTATCGCCGCTGTTCGAGCGCATCGTGCTGCCCTATGTCAGCCAGCTTGAACTGCTGGGCATCAAGAGCACCGTACGCACCGTCGACAGCGCCCAGTACGAACGGCGCGTGCAGGGTTTCGAGTTCGACTGCATGGTGGCCGGATGGGGCCAGTCGCTGTCGCCCGGCAACGAGCAGCGTGACTTCTGGGGTAGCGCCTCGGCAGACCGCAACGGCAGCCGCAACTTCATCGGCATCAAGAATCCGGCCGTCGACAAGCTGATCGACAAGATCATCTTTGCCACTGACCGGGACGGGCTGATTGCCGCCACCCGCGCACTGGACCGGGTGCTGCTGTGGAACCACTACGTGGTCCCTACCTGGCACATTCCCTATGAGCGTATCGCCTACTGGAACCGGTTCGGGCGGCCTGATCCGCTGCCATCGCACTCGGTCGGCTTTCCATCGATCTGGTGGTGGGACGAGGCCAAGGCCAAGCAGGTCAAATCCTGATGCGGCGGCTCGCGTTTGCAGCACTCACCGGCGTGATGCTGCTGGCAGGCACGGCCCATGCCGAACCGCGCCACGGCCTGTCAGCCTTTGGTGAACTGGCGCTGCCGGCTGATTTTTCGCAGTTTGCCTACGTCAACCCGGATGCACCCAAGGGCGGACGCATCACCACGCTGGGCACGGCCGGGCGCATCACCTTTGACAGCCTCAACGGCTACATCCTGAAAGGCGAGCCCGCACAGCAGATCGACCGGCTGTTCGACAGCCTGATGGAGCGCAACCAGGACGAGCCGGATGCTGTCTACGCGCTTGTGGCAAGGCAGGCCGAAGTGGCCAGCGACCGCATGAGCGTGACCTTCTGGCTGGATGAGCGGGCGAAGTTTTCAGATGGCACGGCCGTCACCGGAGAAGACGTGTGCCACACCTTCGACCTCCTGAAGAAGGACGGGCTGCCGCAGTTTGCCGTTGCGCTTCAGGATGTGGAAAGCTGCTCGGCGGACGAGGCCGGCAAGGTGCGCTACAGCTTCAAGGGCAGCAACGTGCGCGACCTGCCGCTGACGGTTGCCGGCCTGCCGATCTTTTCCAAGGCCTACTACACCGCCAACGAATTCAACAAGACGACGCTCGAGCCGCCGCTGGGGTCCGGGCCCTACAAGGTGAAGGAGCTCAGCCAGGGCAGCTTCATCACATATGAACTGCGCGATGACTACTGGGCGAAGGATTTGCCGGTCAATCGCGGACGGCACAATTTCGGCGAGATCAAGCTGTTGTATTTCCGGGATCGCACGTCCGAGCTTGAATCGCTGAAATCCGGCACGCTGGATCTGCGCGAGGAATTCACCTCGAAGGACTGGGCAACCGCCTATGACTTGCAGTCGGTCAGGGATGGGCGGCTGATCCTGAAGACCCTGCCCGACGAGAACGCTTCGGGCGCGCAAGGGTTTTTCCTCAACATGCGGCGGGACAAGTTCTCCGATGTGCGGGTGCGCCAGGCGCTGGACATGGCGTTCGACTATGAGTGGACCAACAAGAACCTGTTCTTCGATGCCTACAAGCGTACCGGATCATTCTTTGAAAACTCGACCATGCGGGCATCGGGCAAGCCGGGACCGGACGAGTTGGCACTGCTGGAACCGCTGAAGGACAAGCTGCCGGAAGGGGTGTTCTCCGAGGCTTATGAACCGCCCGTGTCGAACGGGTCCGGGCAGGATCGCAAGCTGTTGCGCCAGGCAGGTCAGCTGCTGGAAGCGGCCGGGTGGACTATCGATAATGGCACGCGGGTTAACGCGAAGGGCGAACGTCTTGACGTCGAATTCCTGATTTTTGCACCCACGTTTGAACGTGTCATCGCGCCTTATGTACGCAATTTGAAGCTGATCGGCGTGAACGCCTCGATCCGGCAGGTGGAGGCTGCGCAATACCAGCAGCGGTTGAAGGATTTCGATTTCGACGTGCTGGTGCAGCGCTATTCGATGTCGCAAACACCGGGTGTCGAACTCAGGGCGTTCTTCTCATCGACGACCGCAGACGTGCCGGGCAGCTTCAACCTCGCCGGCCTGAAGGATGAAGCGGTTGATGCGCTGATCGACACCATCATGCAAGCCGGCGATCGCAACACGCTGGAGGTGGGTGCGCGGGCGCTGGACCGGGTGTTGCGGGCACAGCACATCTGGGTGCCGCAGTGGTACAAGGGCGCGCATACGCTGGCCTACTGGGACGTGTTCGGCATGCCGGACCGCAAACCCCGCTATAACAGGGGCGTACTGGACACATGGTGGATTGATGCCGCCAAGGCCGCTAGTGTGAAGAAGGGGCCTTAGCTGCAGGCCGAATCACCTGCAAACGATGTATCTGATCTGACAACCCTCGACTGACCGGACGCACGCATGGGCGCCTATATTCTCAAACGGCTTTTGCTGATGATCCCGACCCTGTTCGGCATCATGCTGCTGTCGTTCGCGCTGATCCAGTTCGCCCCCGGCGGACCGGTCGAGCGGGTGCTAGCCCAATTGCAGGGCACCGACGTAGGTGCAACGGCGCGCATTGGCGGCGGCAGCGGCGGTGAAGTTGGCGCAGGCTCGCAAGGCGCAGGTGCCGGCGGGGTGGGTGACAGCGGCTTCAAGTATCGCGGTGCGCAAGGGCTTGACCCGGAATTCATCAAGAAGCTGGAAGAACAGTTCGGCTTCGACAAGCCGGCGCATGAACGCTTCTTCAAGATGATAACTGACTACGCGATGTTCGATTTCGGGCAGAGCTATTTCCGCGACGTGCCGGTGCTCGAACTGATCAAGGAAAAACTGCCGGTCTCGATCTCGCTGGGGCTGTGGCTGACGTTCGTCTCCTATGCCATCTCGATCCCGCTGGGCGTGGCCAAGGCGGTGCGTGACGGTTCGCGGTTCGATGTGTGGACGTCTGCGGTCATCATCGTCGGGTATGCCATCCCGTCGTTCCTGCTGGCGGTGCTGCTGGTGGTGCTGTTTGCCGGCGGGTCGTTCTGGAACATCTTCCCCAACCGTGGGCTGGTGTCGGACAATTTCGCCGACCTGAACTGGTGGCAGAAGATGCTGGATTATGCCTGGCATCTGGTGCTGCCACTGACCGCGCTGGCGGTGTCGTCGTTCGCCACCATGACGCTGCTGACCAAGAACTCGTTCCTTGACGAGATCAAGAAGCAGTACGTCATCACTGCGCGCGCCAAGGGCCTGACCGAGCGCCGCGTGCTGTATGGCCACGTCTTCCGCAACGCCATGCTGATCGTCATTGCAGGCTTTCCGGGTGCGTTCATCGGGGCGTTCTTTGCCGGCTCGCTGCTGATCGAGCAGATCTTCTCGCTGGACGGGTTGGGCCTGCTCGGGTTCGAGTCAGCGGTCAACCGCGACTACCCGGTGGTGTTTGCGACGCTCTACATATTCTCGCTGCTGGGACTCTTCACCAACCTTGTAACCGACCTGATCTACACCTGGATCGATCCGCGCATCGACTTCGAAAGCCGGAAGGTCTGAGCGCCATGGATGCATCGCCCACCATCGACCCGGTTGAACTGAAAGCCCCGACACGTTCATGGCTGACCGGCATCAACCAGCGGCGGCTGCAGCTGTTCAAGGCAAACCGGCGCGGGTTCTGGTCGTTCTGGATTTTCCTGCTGCTGTTCATCGCGTCACTGGGTGCGGAAATGATTGCCAACGACCGGCCGATCATTGCCTCGTACAAGGGCGAAATCCTGCTGCCGATCCTGCACGAATATCCGGAGTCGAAGTTTGGCGGCTTCCTGGCGCGAACCGATTTCCGCGACCCGTTCATCCAGGAAGAGGTCAACGCCAACGGCTGGATGGTGTGGCCGCCGATCCGCTATTCGTACCGCACCGTGAACAACGAACTGCCCACCCCGGCACCTTCACCGCCTGCCTTCTCGCTGACCAAGGAGCAGGCCTGCGCGCGCTACCAGAACGGTGTGAACGACGTCAACTGCGTGTTCGGCAACATGAACTGGCTGGGCACGGATGACCAGGGCCGCGACGTGATCGCCCGGCTGATCTACGGGTTTCGCATCTCGGTGCTGTTCGGCCTCATCCTGACGCTGCTGTCGTCCATCGTCGGCGTGGCGACGGGGGCCGTGCAGGGTTACTTCGGCGGCTGGACCGACCTGCTGTTCCAGCGCTTCATCGAGATCTGGACATCGATCCCGACGCTCTACCTGCTGATTATCCTGGCCGCATTCCTGACTCCGAACTTCTGGCTGCTGCTCGGCATCATGCTGCTGTTTTCGTGGACAGCGCTGGTGGGCGTGGTGCGGGCGGAGTTCCTGCGCGGGCGCAACTTCGAGTACGTACGCGCGGCCCGCGCACTGGGCCTCGGCGACGGCAAGATCATGTTCAAGCACCTGCTGCCCAACGCCATGGTGGCGACGATTACCTTCATGCCGTTCATCCTGTCCGGCTCCGTAACCACATTGACGGCACTTGACTTCCTCGGCTTTGGCCTGCCGCCGGGCTCTGCCTCGCTGGGAGAACTGCTGGCGCAGGGCAAGGAAAACACTCAAGCGCCCTGGCTGGGCCTGACCGGCTTTGCGGTGGTCTCGCTGATGTTGTCGCTGCTGGTCTTCATCGGCGAGGCCGTGCGTGACTCGTTCGACCCGAGGAAGACGTTTGCATGAGCGATGCACAGACACTTCTCGAGGTGACCGACCTGGCAGTGGATTTCCGCCAGGGCGACAGCGTGACCCACGCCGTGAAGGGCGTGTCGTTCAGCGTCAATCGCGGTGAGACACTGGCTCTGGTGGGCGAGTCGGGTTCCGGCAAGTCAGTCACGGCGCTGTCGATCCTGAAGCTGCTGCCCTACCCGGCCGCATCGCACCCTTCGGGCAAGGTGATGTTCAAGGGCGAGGACCTGCTGGATAACGATGAGAGCGACCTGCGCCGGGTGCGCGGCAACGACATCACGATGATTTTCCAGGAGCCGATGACGTCGCTCAACCCGCTGCACACGGTTCAACAGCAGATCGGCGAAATTCTCGAGGTGCACCAGGGCATGGGCGAGCAGGCGCAGCGCGTCCGTACGCTGGAGCTGCTCGACAAGGTGGGCATTCGAGACGCGGAAAGCCGGCTCGGAGCCTATCCGCATCAGTTGTCCGGCGGGCAGCGCCAGCGCGTGATGATTGCCATGGCGCTTGCAAACAACCCCGAACTGCTGATTGCCGATGAACCGACCACCGCGCTTGACGTGACGGTGCAGGCGCAAATCCTGGAGCTATTGCAGCAACTGCAGAAAGAGTTCGGGATGGCGATCATCCTGATCACCCACGACCTTGGCGTGGTCCGGCACTTTGCCGACAAGATGTGCGTGATGCAGCATGGCGAAATCGTCGAGGCAGGAGCGGCGAAGACGTTGTTTTCAAAGCCGCAGCATGACTACACCAGGATGCTGCTGAACGCAGAGCCGAAGGGCAGCCCGCCGAAAGCCGATCTGTCTGCCCCGGTGGTGGTGCAGACCGACAACCTGAAGGTTTGGTTCCCGATCAAGAAGGGTTTCTTCCGCAAGACGGTCGGCCACGTGAAGGCCTGCAACGACATATCGGTCACGGTGCGCGCGGGCCAGACGCTCGGGGTGGTGGGCGAGTCAGGATCGGGAAAGACCACGCTGGGGATGGCCATCCTGCGCCTGATCAGCTCCGAAGGCCAGATCGTGTACATGGGTAACCGCCTCGACAGCATCAGCGAAAAGCAGATGCGGCCGCTGAGGCGCGACATGCAGGTGGTGTTCCAGGACCCCTATGGCTCACTCAGCCCGCGCATGTCGATCCGGCAGATCGTCGAGGAAGGCTTGCTGATCCAGCAGCCCGACCTGACCTTTGACCAGCGCACCGAGCGAGTTGCGCAGGCACTGGAGGAAGTGGCCGTTCCGCCTGAGGCCATGGACCGCTATCCGCACGAGTTTTCCGGCGGGCAGCGCCAGCGCATCGCCATTGCGCGTGCCATGGTGCTGCAACCGAAGTTCGTGATGCTGGACGAGCCGACCAGTGCGCTCGACATGTCGGTGCAGGCGCAGATCGTGGACCTTCTGCGCAAGCTGCAGAAGGATCATGACCTGGCCTACCTGTTCATCAGCCACGACCTGAAGGTGGTGCGTGCGCTGGCCAATGAAATGGTCGTTATGCGCAACGGCGTGGTGGTCGAGGCAGGCACCGCCGACGAGATCTTCGACAACCCGAAGACTGAATACACCAAGGCGCTGCTGGCAGCTGCGTTCGACCTGAAGGTCACATCTGCCGCTGCTGCCTCACAGTAGGAGACCCAAGCCCCATGACCACGCTCGCCCTTGTGATCCGTCGTTGGGACCCGAAGCCATGGGTGGCGCGGTTTGCCCAGTTTGCCCCGGAACTCGACGTGGTGATCTGGCCCGATTGCAAGACGCCGCCTGAGGATGTCGATTATGCGCTGGCGTGGCTGCCGCCAGAAGGCGTGCTGGCGGGCTTTCCCAACCTCAAGGCGGTGTTCTCGCTGGGTGCTGGTGTTGACCACATCCTGTCTGAACCAAAGCTGCCGGATGTACCGCTGGTGCGGGTGGTCGATCCGAACCTGACCATGCGGATGAGCGAATACATATGTCTTCATGTGCTGATGCATCACCGCCAGCAGCGCCATTTTGATGAGGCGCAGCGCAACAACGAGTGGTCGGGAAAATCGCAGTGGGCGGCGTCTGCCATGCGGGTCGGCGTCATGGGCATGGGCGAACTGGGCTGCGATGCGGCCAGGAAGCTGGTCCACCTTGGGTTCCAGGTGAACGGTTGGAGCAACAGCCGCAAGAGCGTCGACGGCGTGGTCAGTTACGCAGGCGCAGCTGAACTGGACACGTTCCTGGGGGCGACCGACATCCTCGTCTGCCTGTTGCCGCATACGCCGGCCACCGAAGGCATTCTCAATCGCGAGCTGTTCAGGAAGCTGTCGAAGGACGGGCCGCTGGGCGCGCCGGCGATCATCAACGCTGGCCGCGGCAAGCTGCAGGTGGGCGAAGACATCATCGCCAGCCTTGATGCCGGTGAACTGGGTGCCGCCACGCTTGACGTGTTCGAAACCGAGCCGCTGCCGGCGGACAGCCCGTTCTGGCAGCATCCCAAGGTTACGGTGACACCGCACAACGCTGCCGACTCGGAGCCCGAAGCGTTGTGCCAGTACATTCTGCGCCAGATCAGGTCACACGAAGGCGGCGGGCCGCTCAACAATGTGGTGGACAAGCGCGCAGGCTATTGAGCCGCCGCACGTTGTTCGGCCGGTTCATCATCATGGCCGTGCTGGAATTCCTTGAGACGTGAAACGCCGGTCACTGTGCCATACATGTCAGCAATGCGCTTGATGGCGACGGCCAGCGGCTCGACAACCGTTTGCATGTGGTAGCCGTTGGCGTGCAACAGTTGCGAGTTGTCCAGCATCAGCCCGACGTGGCCTTTCCAGAATACCAGATCGTTGCGTTGCAGTTTCAACGAGCGATCCTGCCTCTGCGGGCGTCCGAAGCCTGACTGGATCATGTCGGTATCGCGCGGGCAGTCAAAGCCGCAGGCCTGGAATGCCACCTGCACGAGGCCGGAACAGTCGATGCCGGCCCAGGTTTTGCCACCCCACAGGTATGGCGTATTGACGAAGGCCTCGGCCACGGTGGCCGGATCGTTCCAGTGTTCATCAATGGGACGCAGATGGCGCGCCCAGACATAGCGGTGGTCGCGCAGCTTTGCCATGTTGCCGTCGGTCGACACCACCGACACCAGCGAGTTCATGTAGGCCGACTGCACCGGGTTCGACTTGATGTCAGGCCGCGTGTAGAGCAGCGTCTGCGGCACGGCTACGCGGTGTGTGGGGTCCATGACCTGTGCGCTCAGGCAGCGGGACGGCATGAAGCCGACATAGCTGTCGATGACCAGTTGCACGAAGGCCCAACCATCCTTGATCTGGAACACGTGCACAGGCTCACCGAGCACGGCCTGGGTATCGGTGGGCGCATCGTATCGCGGCTCACGCAGCACCGGTGATACGGATACGATAACCTGGCGCAACTCGGGTGTGACATAGCGCAACGCCCGGACCTTGCCGCGCAGGCGTGCATCGGCAACATCGTCCTTGTAGGCATGCAGGCGGTGATCAAGGTTCATGTATCGTCCCCCAGGGCACCGGCGCGGCTGGTAATGGTATCCGCGAGCCGTTCGACGAAAAGCGCACCAGTAACGGTGCGTTGTATCAGTACATTGCGGCGGTCCTTGTCGTCGCGGCGGCGGCTGACCAGACCCATCTTGCCCATGGTGTCCAGCGCGCGGGTGATGACCGGCTTGGACACGTTCAACCGGGCAGCCAGGTCACGCACGGTGTGCGGCGGGGCCTCCAGGTAGATGGTGAGCAATATGCTGATCTGGCGGGCAGACAGGTCCGGCTCATCATCGCGCACCAGCGCCAGATGAACATCATGCCACAAGTTCAGCACAGCGGCTGTCGTCAGTTGCAGGCCCATAACTCAACCACCACGAACTGCTCCGGCCATCGAAACTCGTTTCGGAACCGTATCATTTAAGCGGCAAAGTTGGCCCGTGCGCAAGTGCTATTTGCGCTTCGGGTAACGCTCTACCAGCAAGGCAAACAGAGCGCGTGCGGCTTGCGGCTCCCCTCCGGCGGGGCGGGCGGGCCTTGCCGAAGGCACCCAGCCGTAGATGTCCAGGTGCACCCAGGAGCGGGCCTTGCCGACGAAGCGCTTGAGGAACAGGGCCGCCGTAATGGAGCCAGCAAAGCCACCCGTGCCGGCATTGTTGATGTCGGCGACGGGGGAGGAAAACATCGAGTTGTAGCGCGCCCACAACGGCATCCGCCAAACCGGATCGGCCTGCGCCATGCCGTGCCGGGCAAGGTCGGCGGCGAGGATGTCATCGTCGGTGTAGAACGGCGGCAGGTCCGGCCCCAGCGCCACGCGGGCAGCCCCGGTCAAGGTCGCCATGTCGACCAGCAGGTCGGGTGATTCACTGTCTGCCAAGTCAAGCGCATCAGCCAGCACCAGTCTGCCCTCGGCATCGGTATTGCCAATCTCGACGCTCAAGCCCTTGCGGCTGATGAGCACGTCGCCCGGACGGAAGGCATTGCCGGAGATGGCATTTTCCACCGCCGGAATGAGCACGCGCAACCTCAGGTTCAACTTCGCCGACATGATCATGGAGGCCAGCGTCAGCACCGCTGCCGCGCCGCCCATGTCCTTCTTCATGATCGCCATGCCCGAGGAGGGCTTGATGTCGAGGCCGCCGGTATCGAAGCACACGCCCTTGCCGACCAGCGTGACGCGCGGCGCGGACGCCGGACCCCAGGTTACATCGATCAGGCGTGGCGCATCATCGCTGGCGCGCCCGACAGCGTGGATCAGCGGAAACTTCCTTTGCAGCGGGGCGCCCCTGGTGACCGATACCTTGGCCTTGTGGGCAGCGGCAAGCTTGCGCGCAGCGGCTTCCAGTTCGCTTGGTCCCATGTCCTCGGCAGGCGTGTTGATCAGGTCACGGCCGGTGCACACGGCCTCGGCCTGGGTGATCACGTCTGTACGGTCAACGCCGTCAGGGCAAACCAGCGCTGCAGACTCTCCCGGCTTCGCTTCGAGGTAGCGGCCAAACCGGTAGCCCTGCAACAGCCAGCCCAGCGCAAACAGGCGCGGGTCCTCGCCGGCTGCATCCGCCAGCCTGTACCGGCCGGCCGGCAACCTTGTGGCGAGACGGGCCGTCTCGAAAGAGTCAGACGACGCGCCGGGCTTGCCCGCCAGCACCAGCGCCACGGTGCCATCGTCACCGGGCACGGCAAGGTGACTGTCCGGGGACGCCGTGAAGTCATTGCCGGATACCCAGGCTTGCTGCGCCTTGTTCAGCCCGTTCACCACCGCATCCAGTGTGTCCTTGCCAACCAGGTGAATGGGAATGACCGCGGCAGAACCGGCAGGGGCAACCAGGCGTTTGCGGATATCGCTCATTCAGGGGGCTTTCGGGCAAGGGGCTATCGGTGTGTTGCGGCGGGACGCCAGCCGGGTGGGGCGGGCCGGTACGTCATGCCGGTCTGCAACTGTGCCACAAGATGGCGATGCGGCAACGGGGCGTCAATCATGGTTAACAGTTTATTGAGGGTTGAAGGCCCAGTATCGGCGTCAAATCAAAAGGGCCAATCGGTGATTCCATCGATAGGGGTGAGACAATGCGCCGACCAGTTTTCATGTTTCCAGCCACCAGAAGCCTCACGGTGAGTTTCTGCCTTGCAGGTGCGCTGGCACTCAGCGGCTGCGCCAATGGCGGGTCACTGTTTGCCAGCAAGCAGGAGCAGCAGGCAGATCCGATCACCACCGGTTCGACCAGTGCCGGCCCGTCAATCCGAGCAACGGCAGAAGCTGCGAAAGCCTGGCGTGAACAGCCCGGAAACGTGCGCCGCGCAGTGACCTACGCCCGCCTGCTCGACGAGTCGGGCAACAAGGCCGAACTGATCAGGGTGCTGGAAACCACCATCACCAACAACCCGGACGACCCCAAGCTGGTGGCCTACCTCGGCAAGGAACTGATTCTGGCCGGCCGTTCGCGCGCCGGCGTCGAGCAGCTCAACAAGGCCATCAGCGCTGGTGAAACCAACTGGAAAAACTATTCGGCACTGGGTTCGGGCTACGATCAGCTTGGCGAGCATGGCAAGGCGCGCGAAGCATATGGCAAGGCAATGCAGATGAACCCGAGCGAAGTGGCGATCCACAACAACATGGGCATGTCTTTCATTCTCGAAGGCGACCTGAAGCAGGCGGAGAATGCGCTTCGCGAGGCCCAGAGACTGCCCGAGGGCGAATTCAACCAGACACTGCGCCAGAACCTGGCGCTGTCGGTAGGCCTGCAAGGCCGGTTCGATGAAGCGCGCGAGATTGCCAGCCGTGACCTACCGCCCGAGCAGGTCAACCAGAACCTGGCTTTCCTGAAGAAGATGCTGAACCAGGAAAACACCTGGCAGCAGATGAAGCCCGCCAGTTGACCATCAAACACCCGGCGTCTTTGTCCGCGCTGACCTGAAAGCCAGAAGCCGGCCCCAACACGTGAGGCCGGCTTCTTGCTGGTTGACTGGTGGAGCCTGCCCCATCCGCGTTGGATGGGACAGGCCCGATCTTCTGGTCAGGTATCAGTCCGAGCCGAAGGCCAGAATGCCGGCGGGGCCAAGCAGCACGATGAAGATCACCGGCAGGAAGAACAGCACCATCGGCACGGTCAGCTTGGGCGGCAACGCAGCAGCCTTCTTTTCGGCCATGGCCATGCGGTCGTCACGGTTTTCCTGGGCAAGCACGCGCAAGGCCACGCCGATCGGGGTACCATAGCGCTCCGACTGGATAAGACTGGTCACGACCGACTTGACGGTTGGCAGGCCGACGCGATTCGAAAGGTTTTCAAACGCCTTGCTGCGGTCGCCGATGAACGACAACTCGGCGATGGTGAGTGTCAGTTCTTCTGCCAGGGGAACCGAGGCCTGGCCGATTTCCTGGGCCACGCGGCCCATCGCTGCTTCCACCGACATACCGGATTCAACGCAGATCAGCAGCAGGTCGAGCGCATCCGACCAGGCACGCTGGATCGATTGCTGGCGGCGCTTGATCATGTTGGTCAGAAAGACGTTCGGCACATAGAAGCCGGCAATGGCACCGATGCCGGCTGTGACCAGGCGCATCGAGCCGGTCACCTGGTCGGCAAATACGGTCGATGAATAGATGAACACCAGCGCGCCGGAGAACAACGGCAGCACCACGCGTGCAGCGAGGAAGGTGACGAGATGCTTTTCAAGCCGCAAGCCGGCCATGCGCAGGCGCTTGCGCGAGGTATCGGCCTCTAGCAACTTGCGCAGGTTGAGCGCATCGACGATCTGGGCCGCTGCACCCTTCGGCTTGTTGTCGCGCAAGCGGCGGTCGCCGCCCTTGGCAAGGGCTTCGCGGTTCGCAACCCGCATCTTGTCGCGTTCAACAGCCAGCGTCTTCATGCGGGTCTGCATCTTGTCGCCTTGCAGCAACGGCTGCGCAAGCGTCACGACGGTGGCAAACGCGGTGACCGCCACCAGGATGGTGATCATGTTGCGCGGTTCGAGCAGGGTGACGAGAAATTCAATCATTTGCGGATCAGTTCCTTGAACCTGCTAATCAGATATCGAAGTTGATCATCTTGCGCATGACCAGGACGCCGGTTGCCATCCACAGGCCAGACCCCATCAACAGCACGTTGCCGGTGTTGGTTTCGATCAAGGGCAGCAGGTAGGTCGGGTTCAGCACCATCATGGCACCAGCAATACAGAACGGCAGCGCGCCGATGATGGCAGCGGATGCCTTGGCTTCCTGGGATACCGACTGGATCTTCTGCTTCATCTTCTTGCGGTCGCGCAGCACTTTCGACAGGTTACCGAGGGCTTCGGCGAGGTTACCGCCGGTCTTGGCCTGAATGGCCATGACGATGGCGAGGAAGTTCACCTCTGCCAGCGGCATCCGCTCGAACATGCGCTCAAGTCCCTGGTCGATGGTAATGCCGACACGCTGGCCTTCCACGACTTCGGAGAATTCCGGACCCACGGGTGCCGGCGTTTCACGGGCAATCACCTTGAGGGCGTCGGAGACAGGAAGACCTGCCTTGATGCCGCGCACCATCACGTCAATCGCGTCGGCGAAGTCATGCAGGAACTTCTCGCGGCGCTTCTTGGCCAGCATGTTGAGAAACCAGCGCGGCAGGCCGATTGCACCGATCAGGAAGGCAGCGCCCGCCACATAGAGGGGAACACCGCCAATAAAGGCTCCGACGAAGCAGACAAAACCGGCGATGACGGAGCCGATGTAGAACGCCTTGATGTCGATATCGAGTCCGGCCTGGCTGATTTTCTGGCGCAGGGTGAGCTTCTTGCGGCGCTTCTTCTCGGCTTCCTCGAACTCCTTCAGGGTCTCCTGGATGCGCCGGCTGCGAGCCTGCGACTTGTCCTTGCCGCCAGCCTTGGCCTTGTTGTTTGAGCTCAGGGTTCCGGAGGCGACCTTCCTGGCCCGGCGGTTGACGTCCGCCTGGCCGGTGAAGTAGGGAAACATCAAACCCACAACCAGCCCGCCGACGGCGAGTGCTGCGAAGATGACGAAGATCAGCTTGATCAACTCAGGACTGAGATTCATTGGTGGTCATACCTCTTGGGAGCCGGACCTGAGGGGTCAGCCCTTATACTGTTCGTCTGCGACTTCAGCGTTCTCGAGAGCTTGTGCCAGGCGGGCTTCTTCGCCGTAATAGCGGGCGCGATCCCAGAAATTCGGCCGGGCGATACCTGTAGACCGGTGCCGCCCGATGATCTTGCCGTTGGCATCTTCGCCGACGATCTCGTAGACGAAAAGGTCCTGGGTAATGATCACGTCGCCTTCCATGCCCACAACTTCGGTGATGTGGGTGATGCGACGCGAGCCATCACGCAAGCGCGCTGCCTGCACGATCACGTCGATGGAGCCGGTGATCATTTCCTTGATCGTCTTGGAGGGCAGCGAGAAACCACCCATGGTAATCATGGATTCAAGACGCGACAGGGCTTCACGCGGCGAGTTGGCGTGGAGCGTACCCATGGAGCCATCGTGACCGGTGTTCATGGCCTGAAGCAGGTCAAAAGCCTCGGGTCCACGCACTTCGCCGACGATGATCCGTTCAGGGCGCATACGCAGGCAGTTCTTGACCAGGTCGCGCATGGTGATCTCGCCCTCACCTTCAAGGTTCGGCGGGCGGGTTTCAAGGCGCACCACATGCGGCTGCTGCAACTGCAGTTCGGCGGCGTCCTCGCAGGTGATGACGCGTTCTTCCTCGTCCACGTAACCGGTCAGGCAGTTGAGCAATGTGGTCTTGCCCGAGCCGGTACCACCGGACACCAGAACGTTGCAGCGGACACGGCCAATGATCTTGAGGATATCGGCACCGTCCTTGGTGATCGAGCCGAAGCCGACCAGGTTGTCGAGCCTGAGCCGGTCCTTCTTGAACTTACGAATGGTGAGGGCCGCGCCATCGATGGCAAGCGGCGGGGCGATCACGTTGACGCGCGAGCCATCCATCAGGCGGGCGTCACAGATCGGGCTGGCTTCGTCGACGCGACGTCCGACCTGGCTCACAATGCGCTGGCAGATGTTGAGCAACTGGGCATTGTCGCGGAAGCGGATGCCGGCGTCCTGCATCTTGCCGTCGACTTCGATGAAACACATGTTGGCGCCATTGACCATGATGTCGGCGATGTCGTCACGCGCCAGCAACGGCTCCAGCGGGCCATAACCCAGCACGTCGTTGCAGATGTCCTCGAGCAGTTCTTCCTGCTCGGCGATCGACATTGCGACATCCTTCAACGAAATGATCTCGTTGACGATGTCACGGATTTCGTCGCGGGCGGCGTCACGGTCGAGCTGGCCCAGCTGGGTCAGGTCGATGGCATCGATCAGCGCGTTGAAGATCGTTGTCTTGATATCGTAGTAGTTTTCCGAACGCGAGCCACGGCCGCGGGCCGGCTTCGCCCCCTGGGCAGCGGCCTGGCGCTGGGCAGCAACCTGCTGCTGTGCCTGAGCCTGGGGCTGGGCCTGCGGGGCCGCGGTGGCTGGTGCTGCCATCTGGGTGCCTGCCGGTGCATGCTGGCCAAGATCGATGTCCAGACCCGGAATAGCCTGAGGGGCCTGCGGCTGCATGGCTGCCGGATGCGGCGCAGACGGCGGTGCCATTGACGGCGCCGGCGGCTGCAGCGGCGCAGCATACTGCTGCTGCGGCGGCGTGGGTGGTGTGTCTCCCCGTTTACCGAACATGGCTTACTTCTTCCTCAACATCGGCAGAATCTTTGCAAGTGCGGAGCCCCTGGACTTCACTTCAGGCTGACTGGATCCCTTGCCAACCAGTCCCTGGGCCAGCGCCATGATCTGTTCTGCCGGTTTGCTCTTGGGCGCTATGTCGCCGATCATCTGGCCATTGCTGGCTGCGGTGCCGAAGATGTGGGCATCGAACGGGATGATCGCTGCAGGTTCGCAGCCAATGGCCTTGGCAAACTCGCCAGCCGGGATTTCAGGACGCTTCTGCACACCGACCTGGTTCAGAACGATCAGCGGAGCCTTGTCGTTGGGCCGCGCTGCGGTGAGGAAGTCGAACAGGTTCTTGGCGTTGCGCAGGGCAGCCAGGTCAGGAGTCGAGGTAATGATGACCTCGTCTGCCGTGCTCAGCACATGCTTGCTCCAGTTGGTCCACACGTTGGGAATGTCCATTACCACCAGCGGGGCCGCGCCGCGAACCGCCTCGATGATAGGCTCGAGGCTTTCGAGTTCCAGTCCCAGTGCCTTTTCAACCTGGGCAGGCGATGGCAGCAGGCTGAGGCGGTCAGTGCACCTGGTGAGCAGCTTTTCGATCAGGTTGGAGTCCATCCGGTCTGCCGAACCAAGCGCTTCCGCCAGACCCTGTCCGGGATCCTGGTTGAAGTTCAGTCCGGCGGTACCAAAGGCCATGTCGAGGTCGGTGACAATGGTGTCGACATTGAACGTGCCCGAAGCCAGCGCCGCGATATTGTGGGCGATCGTGCTGGATCCGACGCCACCCTTGGCGCCAACGAACGCCACCAGCTTGCCGATCGGTTTAGCTTCAGGGTCGTTGAACAGCCCGGCAAGGGATTCGATCACCTGCAACTGGTGCACGGGTGCGACGAGATATTCGCTCAGGCCCTGGCGGATCAGTTCACGGTACAGGATGACGTCGTTGACGTGACCCACAAGGATGACGCGGGTGGACGGATCACAAACCTGCGCAAGCTGGCTCAACTCCGACAGTACCTGGTCACGGTAACCCTCGGTCTCCAGAACCAGAACGTCCGGTGTCGTGCTCTGCGAGAAGTGCTGCACCGCCTGCATAATGCCGCCCTGGTGAAGGTCAACATGGGCGCGCGCCATGCGGCGGTCGACAACCACCTGCTGCATCGCTCCGGCCGTGGCCTGCGTGGTGCAGAAAATGGCGATGTTTACCCGCGGAACTGCAGCGACGATCTGGTCGCCCGGGTGCTGCGTGAAGGCATTTGGATCAGTCTGGTTCATCTCTTTGCTCACTCAAACGGTTCAGTTCTGGCTGGCCGAAACCTGGCTCTGGGCCGCCTGGGCGGAATTGGTGTCTTCTCCGGCGATGTACTTCTCGAACACCTTCGCCCGCCGGGTGGCGCTGGCAGATGTCTCCGTACGCGGCGTTTCAAAATCGGACGGGTTGGCAACCATGGCGGCGAGGTTATGTTGCTGCGAACATCCAAAGTTTGTGTAATTTTGATTGGTAGAAGTTTCAGAAAGGTTGTCAGACCAGTCGCCGCATTCTTTTGTCACGGCAAACTTGCGCGAGAACGACAGGCTGACCGGACCGTGTGCACCACCCTTGTAGGACGAGTGCTTGATACGGTGCGGGACAACACCCTCCTGGGACAGTAACTCGGCAATCCGGCCGGCCACTGCATTGCCGACCATGCCACCGGCAGGACGCTGTACATGCACTGCGCCGGCATTGTTCTCGTTGGCCTGCTGGGCGAACCGGCGTACTGATTCTTCCTCATGTGCCGACAGCTTGGCGGACACCGTCGGAACATCCAGCTTCACCGTGCCCTTGGCAACTTCGATCGCATGGCGCTCGTAGTGCATTTGAGGCATGTAGACATCGTCGATGCCGCCGGACATCTGGTGCTGGCAGGCCGTCAGGCTGACCAGGGCAAGCGCAGGTGCGAGAACGCGGACCAGGCCTTTGGACTTCGATACAAACTTGTTCATTTCAGTTCTCCTGGGGCCTTCAGCCGTTACTCGACGATGAAGCCGACATTGCCGTGGTAGTTGGCGCCGCCCTTGGCAGTGCCGCCCGGTGCGCCGTAGACCTTGTTAAGCCGGCCGAACAGGTAGCTCTGGCGATCGGTTGCAACGCTGAGCTTGTCGATCGGGCTGCTCAGTTCACGTTCGTTGACCGGCTTGACGATGTAGGGCGTCACCATGACCGTCAGTTCGGTCTGCTGCTGACTGAAGTCGTTGGAGCGGAACAACTGGCCAAGGATCGGCAGGTTCTTGGCACCCGGCAGGCCATTGATGGCAGCTCGCGTATCCTCCTGGATCATGCCGGCCATGATCATCGACCCGCCCGAAGGAAGCTCGACGGTGGTTTCGGCCTTGCGCGACTTGAGACCGGTGATGCCACCAAGCGCGGTGGAACCGTCCGGCTCGGACACTTCGGTATTGATCTTCAGGCTGATGCGGCCTTCCGACAGCACCACCGGCGAGAAACCGAGGCCGACACCGAATTCCTTGAACTCGACTGTGCGGGTGCCGGTGTCGGGGTCGATGCCGGTGATGACCGGGAACTCCCCACCTGCCAGGAACTTGGCGCTTTCGCCGGAAATGGCGGTCAGGGTCGGTTCAGCAAGGGTGCGCAGCAGGCCGTCACGTTCCATGGCACGAACGACGCCGTCGATGGCATCGCCATAGGCGAAGCGCGATACAGGTGCACCGTTTGCGCCGCCAAGGCCGCTAAGCGGGTTGATCGGGATACCGGTCGCCAGGTCGCTCGAAGCAAGGCTGCCATTGAGTGACATCGGGTTGCCGGTGTACATGCCCGCCACGAAGTTGCCGGTCGCAAAGGCGGTGTTGTAGTCGACACCGAGCTGCTTGAGCACTTCGCGCTGCACTTCGGCAACACGTACCCGCAGCATGACCTGGTCACGGGCGGCAATTGTCAGGGCAGACACGACGCCTGCGCCCCTCTGTGCCGTACCAGTTGCACCGGTCGTGGTGACGAACATCTCGGCCAGGTCCATCGCCTGCTTGGCTTCGCCGGACGACTTGGCGACACCGCGCAGAATGATGTTGTTGCGCACCGTATCGATGGTGATCTGGTTGTCAGGCAGGGTACGGTCAAGCAACTGCTTCAGCGCACGCACGTCAGCGGCAACCTCGATTTCGAGGTTGAGGATCTGGCGTCCTGCGTTGTCGAAAAAGAAGATGTTTGTCTGGCCGTTGGTCTTGGCGAACAGGTAGGCCGTGGTGCGGGTACGAACGACCGCATCAACCACTTCCGGGTTGCCGATCAGCACGTCCTTGGCCTCGACCGGCAGGCGGATGACGGCAGACTTGTTCAGGCCCATGCGCAGGAAACGCGTTTCATCGCCAGCGTGAGCAGGGCTCAGCGTCGCGATGATGAGGGCCATGAACAGCGCGGTTGCAATGGCCAGCGTTGCGATCGCATTGCGAAGTGCGGTGCGGGCGGTGACGGGAGGGGTATTGCTGAATGAGGGGTGCATGTCTGGTCTGCCTTGATTAATTGTTCGCGGCCTGGCTCACGGTGCCGTAGCGGATGATTTTCAGCCCTGCTCCGGAGCCCTTTGCATAGCGTTCGGAAACACGCGGGCCGTCGTCGCCCAGTTCGCGGTCGCCCTGGTCTGCCAGCGAGCGCAGCGCGAGGGAGAGCTGCCCGGTGCTTTCGACGAGTGCGAGAATTTCAGACTGCTTCGGCTCGAGTTCGAGCGTCGCCGTCTTGCCGACGATCACCTGTTCGCCCGTCTCGGTGGTCCGGATCTGCTGGTCGACAGCCAGCACCTTGACGTTGTTGAGGACGGTTTCCGACATGTCGCGGCTGCCACCAATCTTGCGGGTCAGAATGACATCGACCCGATCGTTGGGCAGGATGAAGCCTCCGGCACCGGTTTCAGCCGATACGCGGATCGAAATGGCCCGCATGCCCTTTGGCAGCACGGCGGCCATGAATCCTGAATCACCCACTTCGACGATACGCTTGCGATTCACCGGCTCGCCTTCAAACAGGCTCGAGCGTGCTCGCGAGCCCTGGATCTTTTCAAGCATGTCTTCATTGCCCGCCTGGGCAATCATGAATTCACGGACCTGATCAGACGGCCACTCTTTCCAGCCGATATTGGACGGGCTGAGCTGTTCGCCCACCTGCACATCCGTCAAGGCAACGATGACCGAGGTCATCGAGACCTTCTGGACTTCCACGGTCTGGACGGGTTCTGGAGCCACCAGCATGTTATTGGCAACGAACGCTGCACCCAATGCGGCGGCACCTGCGACGCCAATGGCGATAAAACGCGATCTACTCATGCTTACACTCCGGTTCAAAAAAGGAGGCTGTTCGGGTCTGTGGCCTTGAACATGCCGTACAAAGGTCAAATTATGGTTAACCGCCGCTAAACAAGGCGATGCCGCACCAACCCAAGCAAAACGCCCGTCCAGGGGGACGGGCGTTTGAAGACGGCGGGCCTGAATAAGGCAGAATGTGTTGAAGAAGGCTTTTCTAGAGGCCGGCGGCAGGAGCCAGGGCCTTGTAGATCCAGCTGTTGTTGAAGGTGAAGATCGCGCCACCGGCAATGGCAATGCCGTAGGGCAGGTCAATGGATGATTTCACCTTGTCGGAAATTGCCTTGATGCCGGCGGCCTCGAACTGCAGCTTGACCGCCCACCACAACTGCATGAGCAGCGCCAGGATGCCGCCGAGGATGGCAACGGTGACGAGGAATGCCATCAACCAGGAAAAGCCGATCCAGAGCCCGGCCACGGTGAGCAGCTTGGCATCACCGCCGCCGAACTGGCCGAAGCAGAACAGGATGAAGCAGCACACCAGCACGATGGCAGCACCGGCCAGGTGCCAGCCCATTTCGGCCATCGGCATGCCGGCATAAAACGCAGCGGGGAAGAACATCAGGCCGATCAGGGCAGTCAGCCAGTTCGGGATCTTGTAGGTCATGACATCGCCGATGCCTGCACCCAGCATGAGCAATGGAAACGCAGCAAGGATTGCAATCTCGGCCATGGGGTTTGGTTTCTTCCGGCAGGTGTTGACGTTGCTGACCGGCAACCTCTCACATGGCCGGTAAAGGCGCGGTTAAACCGCGTTGAACTCAGGGTCCACAACAGACAAAAGCCGCCGGCGCAAGGCCAGCGGCTTTCGGAGCCTCCCTGAATAAAGACCGGGCGGTGGCTCGACCGCCCGGCCAGAAGTTCATGAAGAACTTACTTGACAGCGCCCAGGCCGGTGTTGATGCCACCGAAGATGTCACCGAGGTGACCCTTCAGGGTCGGGGTAACGGCAACCAGCGCCAGGCCGGTAGCAGCGGCGATCAGGCCGTATTCGATAGCGGTTGCGCCAGACTCGTCCTTAAGAAAACGTGCAAACATAACTCTCTCTCCTTTGTAAACTCACAGTTTTAGCACCGGAACAAACTTCCCGCTCGGGGTGTGCGTCTGAACCGAGTGACAACCTAGCCGCCAGCTCTTAACATCAAGTAAATACTCAAACTAAGTGAAGGTACAGCCAATCGATAAGCCGGTGATGGCAAACAAATCATTACATTTAAAATTAAAATTGCATTTTACATAAATTTTATTTGATTTTCTACTTTATAGCGGAGACACCGCCCGGTTGTACGGCACCGGGCCGCAACACCGGAAATAAAGTGGCAGCCTGCTGCACTAACAAACGCCAGTTCGACTTCAACAGTAGGTTCGAGGGCACTTCGCTCCAGCGCGTATGTATATAATGTAGCACTTGCAGAATCCGGAGGTGCCAGACGGCTGGAATTTGGACCTTCGTAAGGGTTCATTCACCATTTTCAGGTGTAAATGACCGGGACAAAGGAAGGGCTGCGGCCGGCCGGCAGACCACGGCCAGCACAGCCACACCACAAGGATACCGTTGCCATGAGCCTTCTCGCCAAAACCCGAATTGCCCTGATCGGCGCCGTCACCGGACTGGCCGCCATGTCGACTGCCGCACTGGCAGAGCCGAGTGTTACCATGGATGTGGACACGGCACGGGTGGTGAAGGTATCGGGTGAACCGGCGACGGTCGTGTTGTCCAACCCGATGTATGCAGACGCCACCATCCAGGCCAACCGCCTGATCCTGATCGGCAAGCAGACCGGCCGCACCCAGGTGATCGTGCTTGATCTCGATGGCAACCAGCTGGCCAACTTCATGGTCAACGTGCAGCGCGCCGAAGAGCAGGTTGTGAGCATGTATAGGGCCGGCCGGCAGGTTACCCTGCATTGTGCGCCGTTCTGCGACAGGGTGCTGACCGTGAACGATGACGTGGAGCTGTTCCAGGTTCAGTCCACGCAAATCCAGACCAAGACCGGTATCTCGGCAGGTGGCGCAGCACCGCAAGGCGGCGGCGCGCAGTAACAGAAATACCCTGACACATTGCCCGTTCTCCCGAAACGCCTGTGGCCCTGCATGTCACAGGCGTTTTAGTTTGGCCGTTGCCAACAGGCTTAATGAAACCTTGCGTCTTTCGCTAAAATTTACCTCAGACTTTTAAGCGTTGATAAGCACCGGCCCACTATAGTTCCCATCCGGTATGTGACCGCCAGTCCGGCTTGGCACGTCCGGTTCGCACATGAGCGCGCAACCGGGCACGCGGTTGTCAATGGGAGAGTGAAATGTTCTTGCAGATTCGTAGAGGCATCAAGCGGATAAACCGAAAGTTCCGCAAGGACGACAGCGGTGTGACCGCCATCGAGTTCGCCATGCTCGGCGGCCCGTTCCTGTTCCTGATGTTCGCGACGTTCGAGACCGGCTTCAGCTACATGTCGGAATATTCGTTGCAGAGCGCGACAATAAAGGCATCGCGGCTCATCCGCACCGGCCAGGTGCAGCAAGGCGGCATGTCTCCCGGTGAATTCAAGGACGAATTGTGCAGCCACATGCCGGGATACATGAATTGCGCCGGCAGCGTCATCGTGAACGTCGAAACGCGCAACACGTTTGCTGCGACGAACACCCGCACCACAGGCGGTGACGGCGAAGGTGGCATGGACCAGAACCTGCAGGACAACCCCGCTTGGCAGCCTGGCGCTCCAGGCGCGGTGGTCATCGTCGAGACCTTCTATGAGCAGCAGATTTATGTGCCGCTGCTTAACAAGATGCTGTCGCTGAATGGCAGCACCCCGCCACCTCACTTCCTCGCCAACCACGGCAAGGACAAGCGCCTGCTGAGAGGGGTTGCCGTGTTCATGAATGAGCCATTCAACCCGGTCAACTGACGAACGGAGGCGCTGGCCCGGCCAGCTGCCGCACCATACAGGGACGCAAATGATGATGACTCCAGACAACAAACCGGCAGGGGCCTGCAGCACGCTGGCGATGAAGCTGTTCAGCTTCGGCCGCAGGAAGGATGGCGTGGTATCGATAGAGGCGGCGCTGCTGTTTCCCGTGATGATCCTGCTGCTGCTCGGCATGATCGACATTGCCCAGCTTCTGTCTGCCCAGCGCAAGGCAACGACCGCCACCAGTGCCATTGTCGACCTGACAACGCAGGTGTCGAACTTCACCAACAAGACGCAGATGAACCAGTTCATCGATGCTGTGGACTCGATCCTGCAGCCCTACAGCACCTCGGACATCAAGATCGAGCTGTTCAATTACCGGCCCAACGGCAACAACGTCAACCTGGACTGGAGCCATGCCCGCGGCAGCTGCGGTGGCCCGCCGTCCAACATGACAACGGCCGAACTCAAGAAGCTCACCGAAGAGGAAAACGACATCCTCGTTGGCCGGGTATGCCTCAACTTCAGGCCGATCGTCGGCTATGTGCTCGGTGCTGGTCCCATGCAGATCGAAGACGTCGTGGCCCAGCGCCCGCGTCAGGGCAAGACGCTGGGCTGTACGGACTGCTGATCCACGGAGCTCAACAGCTTCCACGAGTTACACAGCCCCGGCGCACAGACCATCGCGCCGGGGCTCTGCATTTCCAGCATGGCCAACCCCCGCCTGACTACCTATGAATGATTGCCGTGAAGCCCTACGGTGTCGGGCTAACGGATCAATCAAACGACCCCCTCATGCGTCAGGCCAGTTCAAGCTCTTCCCACCGCGCGGCAGCCGGTTCGCCGTCCCTTCCGGCTGACCTGCCACCCGCCCCCATCGCAACGGCCATCCTGATATGGTCGCTGAGTGCACTGGCGTTCGGCTATGCGTTCTTCCAACGGGTTGCACCGAGCGTGATGGTGCCTGACCTGATGGCCGAGTTTGCCGTCTCGGGTGCCGTGCTGGGCCAGTTGTCGGCACTTTATTTCTACCCCTATGCCGCCATGCAGTTGCCCATCGGCGCGCTGCTGGACCGCTATGGCGCTCGCATCATGCTGTCGGTGGCACTCATGGCGGCGGCGGTGGGATCTGCCATGTTTGCCTATGCGCCGCGTGTCGAGGTTGCCTACGCCGGCCGGTTCCTGGTCGGGGCAGGCTCAGCGGTCGGGTTCATCGGATCGATGGCGCTGGCGGCAAGCTGGTTCCGGGCACGCCACTTTGCCTTTCTTACCGGCGGGTCAATGTTCTTTGCCATGATGTGCGGCATTGCCGGGCAGGCACCACTGGCTTTGGCGGTCGAGGCAGTAGGCTGGCGCACGACCATGGTATGGGCGGCCGTGTTTGCGCTGGTGCTTGCCCTGGTGATCGCCGTGGTGGTGCGCAATTCGCCGGTGGCGAAGACAGCCGAACAGGAAGACGACATCCGCTGGCCGGAAATCTGGCAGGGCTTGCGCAAGACCATAAGGCGCAGGGAGGTATGGCGGCTGGCGTTTGTCGCGATGTCCCTGTCCGGCCCCATGCTGGCACTGGGCGGGCTGTGGGGTGTGCCGTTCCTTGCCAGCGCCTACGGGCTGGAGCGGGCGAGTGCTGCCTTCTACACGTCGCTTTCGCTGTTCGGCTGGGCGATTGGCGCACCCTTCTTCGGCTGGCTGACGGACCGCATCGGCTTGCGCAAGCCGCCACTGGTGGCGGGCGCTGCGCTGAACGTGGCCTCACTGGCCTGCATCGCGCTGATCCCCGGCCTGCCGCTGTGGATCACGGGGACACTGTTCTTTGTGTCCGGGTTCACGGGCGGCAGCATGGTCATCACCTTTGCAATCGGTCGCGAAGTCTCGCCAAAGTCGCTTCACGGCACCGTCGGCGGGCTGATCAACGGAATGACGGTGGCAGCAGGTGCGGTGCTGCAACCGGTCGTGGGCTGGCTGCTGGACCTGCGCTGGGACGGCACCATGGAAGCTGGCGCACGCATCTACCAGGCCGCAGACTATCGCTTCGCACTTGTCTCACTGGTCGTCTGGTCAACGATGGGGTTTGTACTCACCTTTGGCCTGCGTGAAACCCGCTGCCGGCCCATCCCGCAAGTGCACTGAGCCTGGGATCTTTCACGGTTTGAACGGCTTCACCGCCATGCCACGCCTTAGCCAGCCCGGACCGGCGGGCGAGCCCATCATGCCTTCGGACACGTCGGTGACGTTGGTGAAACCGAGCTTGCGCAGTTCGTTCTGAAGGTATCTCGTGCGGCCGCCCGTGGCACAGATCAGCGCAACAGGCCGCGACCGGTCGTTGCCAAGTGCCGTGAGCAAGTGCTGCAGGAAACCGGGTTCATGCATGGAAATGGGCAACGCCGGTTGCGCAAGCCCGGTTTCTACCCACTCCCCGCGTGACCGGATATCCACCAGCACCACCTTGCCCGCCTCAACAGCGGACATCGCATCCGGCGCAGTGATTGTTGCATCCAGTTGCTGTGCCATAACACCTGACGGAAGCAGACACGCAAACGCACCGGTGGAGCCTGCCAAAACTTGCAGAAAATGGCGGCGGTGAAGGCTCATTTCAGCACATCCAGAGTGTAGTTTCGATCAGATACCAAGCAATTCTTCTCGTGCCGACTGTCGCGAGAACGTCATGGCGAGCAGGTATTTTCCCCCCAGTGCAGGGTGGCGTCAGTACAGAGTATCAAACCCGCAAAGAGGTTCCTTGCACTTTTTTTGGATTGGTCCTCGTGGGAGGCGTCTTCACCCCGCCATTGCCCATCCCCCAAGACGGCTTGCGCGGGGACCGATCTTTCTTCTCCAGTGCCCTCACGCGCCAGCCTCCAGCAACGCATGCATCCGCGCCAATGCCTGTTCCAGCTCCGGCGTGCCGGCAGCATAGGACAGGCGCAGATAGCCAGCACCATTTGCGCCAAAACTGTCGCCGGGGATGAGCGCGACGTGCGCCTGCATCAGCAACCGGTCTGCCAGCTGTTTCGACGCGATCCCGGTGCCGCGCACGTTGGGAAACGCATAGAACGCACCGCCCGGGACGCGGCAGGTGACGCCCGGCATGGCATTGAGGCGATCCACCACGAGGTCCCGCCTGCGCGCGAATGTCTGCCGCATGGCTTCAACCTCGTCCATCGGCCCCGTGATGGCGGCAAGACCGGCCATCTGCGCCGAGACGTTGACGCATGAATGATCGACAGTGATCAACCCGCGCACCGCCTCGACCACGGCTTGCGGCCATATGCCATAACCCAATCGCCAGCCGGTCATTGCAAAGGTCTTGGACCAGCCATCCAGCAGGATGACCCGGTCTGCCAGTTCAGGATACTGCATCAGCGACTGGAAGCCGGAGCCCTCGAACACCAGGTGCGAATAGATCTCGTCGGACAGCACGGCGACGTGGGGATGAGCCTGCAGGCCCTTGGCGAGCTTGTCCAGTTCGGCCCGGTCGACAACGCCGCCGGTGGGGTTGGCGGGGGAATTGATGATCACCAGCCCGGTCGCCGGAGTGATCAGGGACAGGACGTCATCGGCGTCAAAACCGAAATTGCGGTCCTCGCGGATGGCATAGGGCACAGCCTTCGCCGAGGCTGCCTTGATCGCCTCGCGATAGGGCGGGAAGCCCGGATCGGGATACAGGATCTCGCGGCCCTGGCCGCCAAACACCAGGCAGGCAAAGAAGATGGTGACCTTGCCGCCGGGCACAATGACCACCCGTTCGGGGGATATGTCCAGGTTATAACGCGCACCTACCGAAGCGGCCACGGCCTCTCGCAGCGGCAACATGCCAACCGGCGACGTATAGCCGTGCGGGCCGTCCTTGATCGCCTTCAACCCGGCCTCGATGACGTGGGCGGGCGGCGAAAAGTCCGGCTGGCCGATGCCCAGGTTGATGACGGGGTGGCCTTGCGCCTTGAGCTTCATGGCCTTGTCGAGCACGAAGAAGGCACCCTCTTCCTCAAGCCCGGCGACGGCCGGGTTCAATCGCAGATTGCTCATGGCTTGACGTCATACTCCTGAAGGTCCGGATCGATCAGCCGTGACACCATCATGTCGCCCATGCCGCGGGCCATGGCATCGTCGAACTCGTCCATGACGACGGTCGCCAGCGCAGACGGGCCGGACAGCCCGTCACCCAGCTTGACGAAATAGTTCATGTCCTTGTGGGCATTGGCCAGCGAAAACCTGTAGCCATCGAAGTCGCCGTTGATGGCGTTGCCGACGATGCGCTGCAGCGCGCCAGAATTGTTGGAGCCCTGCTGCATGACCGAGTAAAGCTTCTGCCAGTCGACACCGAGGTCGCGGGCTGCATTGTAGGTGTCGGCGATCAGGGCAATCATGCCGCAGACCAGGTAGTTGTTGACCAGCTTGGCCACGTGGCCGCTGCCGGCGGAACCGAAGTGCTCAATCCGGGTGGCGAAGCTGCTCAGCACCGGCTCGACGCGGGCGAGGATGTCCGCAGGGCCGCCGAACAGCACGCCAAGCTCGCCGGCGGCTGCCTGTGCCACGCCGCCGGTCAGCGGGCCATCGCAGAAGTGGATGCCGTCCGCTGCCAGTTCCTCGGCAAGCCGCCGCGTCAGCGCGGGATCGGAGGTAGACGTGTCGATGATGATGCTGCCGGCAGACAGCGCAGGGCGCAGATCGTCAACCGTGGCGGCGACGGCGGCAGCATTGGAAACGCACAGGATGATCACCTTGCAGCTTGCGGCAAGGCCTGCCAGGGACGGGGCTTCACGGGCCCCTTCGGCAATGAGCTGGTCGATCCGGGCACGCTTGCGGTGGGCAACGATTGTAAGCGGATATCCGGCTGCAAGCAGGCGGCGCGCCATGCCCTCGCCCATCTGGCCGATACCGATGAATCCAATCTCCGGTTTGTCCGTCATGGCCGTGTTCCTGCTGATCTCGCCTTCACCTGCTGCTCGCGATAATAGACGTAGAGACCGCTCATCACCACTATAGAAGCCCCGACCACGGTAACCAGGTCCGGCACATCGCCGAACACCAGGTAGCCCAGCGCGATCATCCAGATGATCTGGGTGTAGATGAACGGTGCCAGAGTTGGCGCCGGCGCAATGGTGTGCGCCTTGATCAGCAAATGATGACCAATGCTGCCGGCAAAACCCATCAGCAGCATCAGCCACAGGTAGCCCGATGGCGGCAATTGCCACTGCACGATGCCCGCCGGTGCCGACAGGCCGGCGCCCACCAAAGTTGCCAGCATCAACGACACCAGCGCGGGGTCACGGCCACCGATCTTGCGGGTCGTGATCTGGTACATGGCGGCAATGACCGCGACTGCCACCGACAGCAGCATCGCCCAGTGAAAACTGTCGGCCCCTGGCCGGATGATCAGGATAACGCCGAGAAAGCCGATCACCACGGCAGCCCAGCGGCGCGGCCCGATGCGCTCTCCCAGCAGGAGCGGCGACAATGCGCACACCCACAGCGGATTGGAAAAGAAGATCGCCGAGGTCTGGTCCAGCCTGAGGTACTGCAGGGCCACGAAGTTGAGCATGGTGGTGGACAGCAGCATGACGCCGCGCAGCAACTGCAACCACGGATGCTTTGTGCTGAGACTGAAGGATCCGGTCCACCACATCAATGCCACGATGTAGATCAGCGCCAGCGTGTAGCGGGCAAACACCACCATCAGCGGCGGCACATGGCCGACCAGTACCTTGGCGCAGGTATCGATGACGGCAAATGCCGCCACCGCGCCGATCATCAGGATGATGCCCAGGGTCGGGTTTTGGCGGTTGGCGTTTTCTGGTGTGCGGGCACTGGCCGGAATGGGCATGCGAAAAGACGCCTGTTGTTGCGCGTTTGAAAGCGACACCTATCTGCCAGACACTGGCAGTGTCCAGCCCCCGCAAACGCATGAGCCCCATGCGCGGTCCAAACAGGTTTGACGAAGCCTGCACAAATGGTGACAGTCGGGAGGCTCACCTCACGCAACGATCCACCAAGCACCGGGCCAGACATGCCATACGCAACGCAGGACGACGGATGCCGCATCTTCTATCGCGCGGAAGGCCCGGCAGATGCTCCGGCTATCATCTTTTCCAATTCGCTCGGATGCGACCACCTGATGTGGCAACCGCAGGCCGATGCGCTGAAGCACGGCTTCCGGGTGGTGCGCTATGACCAGCGCGGGCACGGCGCTACGGATGTGCCGCAGGGGCCGTATACGCTGGAGCAACTTGGTGGCGACGTGATCGGACTGGCCGATGCGCTGGGGCTCAAGACGTTTCATTTCTGCGGGCTGTCGATGGGTGGCCTGACCGGGCAGTGGCTGGGCATCCATCATGGCAACCGCCTCGACCGGCTGGTGCTGGCCAACACCTCGCCGCACTTTCCGCCGCCGGACATGTGGGATGCGCGGATCACGGCGGTTGGCGATGGCGGCATGGGCGCCATTTCCAGTGCCGTGCTGGACCGGTTCTTTTCAGCGAGCTTCCACGTGGCGCAACCCGGCACGATCAGTGATTTCCGCCATGTGCTCGAGCAGACCAGCCCGCAAGGCTACCTGGGGTGTTGCGCCATGCTGCGCGAGGCGGATGTCCATGCTGACCTGAGCCGGATCAGCGTCCCGACGCTGGTGATTTCAGGACGGCACGACCAGTCCACCCCGCCCGAACGTGGCGAAAAGATCGCCGCTGCCATCAAGGGCGCAAGCCACACCATTCTAGATGCTGCCCACATTTCCAATGTCGAGCGCGCAGCAGACTTCACCCGCGCCGTGCAAGGCTTCCTGGGCGATGCCTCGCTGCCAACGGACGATGCCTTCGTGCGCGGCGTGGCACGGCGACGGCAGGTCCTGGGCAACGAGTGGGTGGAAAAATCGCTTGCCGGCCGCACCAGCTTCAACGGCGATTTCCAGGAGATGATCACCCGCTATGCGTGGGGCGATATCTGGACCAGACCCGGGCTGGACGAGACGACGCGGCGAATGCTGGTGCTGGCCATATGCGCATCGCTATCGCGGTGGGAGGAGTTCGACCTGCACCTGGGGGCTGCGGTACGCGCGGGCGTGCCGGCTGAAACGATCCGCGAAGTGCTGATGCAAACGGCGGTCTATGCCGGGGTGCCTGCCGCCAACACGGCATTTGCAAGGGCCAAGAAGGTCATTGGCGAATAGCGGCTGGAAGCAATCATTCAACCTTGTAGTGGACCGGCCTGGGCTGCAGATCAGGCCCGTTGACAGGGGCTGCACCGTTGGCGGGCACCACATCCATCGGACATGCCGACAACACGACGACCACATCGGCCTCCGCCTGCAAGACGATGAAATCTCCAGGTTTGCTCAGCGGTGCCGTGATCGTAACCTGGTTGTCTGACACAGGTACATTCATCCAGAGGTTAAGCGGATTGGGTACCGTGGCCGTCTCCAGGCCAATACGGCGCAGAGCGGACAAATAATTATCGTGACAATTCGCATGGCCTGGCTTGCACCCGTAATATGCGTAAAGCCAACTGTCACAACAGGCAACGATGGTATCATGCGTACCTTCGAAGCGTTCGTCCTCGATGCGCAGCATTGCATTGCGCCGGTTGCTGCAAAGAACGTCACCAGGCGCGGGATGGAAGTGGCCCGTCGTGCGGCGTGAATGCTCCATCGACATATGCTCTGCCGGATCGGCGGCCATGACGGCCCAGGTATCCACGACCTGGTTGCCATGGGTGTTCACGATGCGGAGTCGCTGCCCCCGCTTCATGGGCACCGCCACTCCCTCTCTGGCGGGCAATTCGATCATGTCTTCCATGCTAATGCCAATTTCCAAACGCAGGAAGCTTCCATTTGCCCCTGCACTGACTCGCGATCAGACACAAAAAAACCCCCGATCCGTGAAGACCGGGGGCGAAACTGTCATCAAGACCCCGGAAACCGGGGTGCTGATTAGTTCACCAGCGACAGGTTGTCGGCAGACTGCTTGCCGGTCTTGCGATCGGTGACGAGTTCATACTCGACAGCCTGGCCTTCGGTGAGGCTGTGGATGCCAGCGCGCTCGAGAGCGGTTGCATGCACAAAAGCGTCCTTGGAGCCATCATCCGGCTGAATGAAGCCAAAACCCTTGGTGGTGTTGAAAAACTTTACTTTGCCCGTGATCATTGATCGATCCTTTCAGTGGGTGAGTTCCCGCCCGCACACTGTGCACAGGCGTGGAGGTACATTGCTCACGTTGTCAGGAGATCGCAGAAGTAAACGGCGAGCCGGATATCGTGGTCGCCCCAAACGAAGTGTATAACGTACGCGAGAACACGTAGT
>CAYMJJ010000018.1:0-33507 GCA_964390445.1 uncultured Anderseniella sp. | reverse complement strand
ACATTGGCGTCGCAGCGACGTTTGATCGCCTTAAAACTGCCCTCAACTACGTGAAGGTTGAAGAGGCGGTGGCATATGGCCGCCCGAACAACCAGGAACAGATCTGGGGTTATGCCGAAATCGGAGTTGGTGGTGGTATCAGTGTGTTTGGCGGCGCCCGCTATGACATCATTACTGACCAGTTCATCGACCGCGAGGCCGGCATTGCCTTTGCTTGCGACTGCATGAACTTGCGCTTCAGGTACAAGGAAGACTTCCTGACTGACCGCAACACTGATCGCAACCGGTCGTTCCTGCTGGATATTGAACTCGTAACGCTTGGAAGCTCGTCGATCGGCTCCAGCGTCTCTGGAAACTGATAATGTTTAACCCCACTGCCCAGCAAGATGCCCGACCTGTCCATAAGCGATCGTTGAGCGATCGCGGCCTGCGCGGCCTAGCGGCCATTGCTCTGGCAAGCCTTGTTGCCGGTTGCAGCGGTGGCAATACGGACCTTTACGACTACCTGAGCCGCGACAGCTCTTCAGCCAGCGCCAATGCGCCTGCCACGGCTGGCACCCTGGCGGCACCACCGGACAATGGCTCGGCACAACCCGCGAATGCCTCGGCGAATGCCGGCGGACTGGACGATGCCGAAGCGGCGCTGGCAGCCGCACGCCCGAGCACCGGCATCGAGCGGGTCAGCCTGAAAAACGCCCAAGGCGTGGCGGTAACGGTGGATGACCTGCCCATCACCAACTTCGACGTCTCGCAACGCATCAACCTGGAAAATGCACTGGGTGGGCGGGTCGGCTCGGACTTTGAAACGCGCAAGCGCATCCTCGGCACACTGGTCAACGAGAAGGTGGCGAAATCAAAAGCCGCCAAGATGAATTTCTCGATCAGCGACCGCCAGCTGGAAGAACGCATCGACGGCATGGTTGCGCGCATGAAAGTATCCCGGGCGGACCTGCGGAAGCAGCTTGCCGACAAGGGCGTCGACGAGTCAGCGCTCAAGACTCAGATCGAAGGCTCGCTGTACATCCGCTGGGTCATGTCACAACAGCAGGTGGACACGGACGTGGCGGTTGACCAGGCCAAGGTGGACGCCAGGATGCGCGAAATCATGAACGACCCGCGCATGCAGCCGGTGACCGTGGTGACGGTGCAGCAGGTCGACCTGCCGGTCGAAGACACCCAGTCGGCCATGGGCCAGCAGCTGATGTTTGCCCGTGCAGTCGAGGCGCGCCAGATCATGGAGCGCTACAAGGGTTGCAATTCCCTCAAGAGCGCCAGTGCCGACATCTTCAATGTGAAGCTGGGCCAGCGCGTGGAAGCGGACATGTCGAAACTGCCAAAGGAACTCCAGGGGGCCTTGCGCAAGGCTGGCACCAGCCAGTTGATCGGCCCCATTCCGGGGCCCGCCGGCATCAAGCTGTTTGCCAACTGCGGCACCCGCAAGATCAGCCCACCTGCCCCCGACCGTTCGCAGATCGAGGCATCCGTGCGCAACGAGCAGTTCGAGGAACTGATCGCGACTGCGATGACGGAAGCCCGCAAGGACGCCTTCGTGGACTACAAGGATCCCGCATTCAGTCCCTGACCGGGACGTGAATAGGCAACGGCGCGGCGCGACATGAACTTCCATCTTCCACTTGTCGCCAGCATGGGCGAGCCCGCTGGCGTTGGACCCGACATAGCCCTTCTGGCGCGGGCTGCAGCAAAGGACGGCGACATCCCTGTATTCGCGGTGGTGGGGTGCGCCCAAACCCTGCGCGCCCGGGCAGATAGCCTGCCGGCGGCGCTGCGCGTGAAGGTGATCACGATCCGTTCAATGCACGAGGTAGCGACAGCCTTCACGCAAGGACTGCCGGTCATCGATCTTCCGGTGCATGGTACCGTGATGGCGGGAACACCGTCGCCAGCCAATGCAGGCTCGGTCATCGGCTGGATCGATGATGCCGCCGCGCTGGTGCTGTCAGGCGCGGCCGGCGGACTGGTCACCTGCCCGATCCAGAAAGAAACCCTGTACGGCGCAGGCTTCGAGCACCAGGGCCATACCGACTACCTGGCCCACCTGGCACGGATGGCAGGACACGAGGCCGAGCCGGTGATGATGTTGTCGGCAGGCGATTTCCGCACGGTGCCGGTTACGGTGCATGTGCCGCTGGCAGACGTGCCGCGGCTGGTCTCGGCGGATGTCATCATTGCGCAAGGCCGGATCATCAACCGGGACCTGAAGCGGTTCTTCGGGCTGGCCCGGCCGCGCATAGCCGTTGCCGGGTTGAACCCGCACGCCGGTGAAGGCGGCAGCATCGGCACCGAGGACCGCGACGTGGTGGCACCTGCCATCGCAGCACTGCGGGCGGACGGCATCGATGCGTTCGGGCCGCTGCCGGCTGACACAATGTTCCACGAGGAAGCGCGTGAAGGCTATGACCTGGCACTTTGCATGTACCACGACCAGGCACTGATCCCGGTCAAGACGGTCGGTTTCCATATCGGGGTCAACACGACGCTGGGGCTGCCGTTCGTACGTACCTCGCCCGACCACGGCACGGCCCTCACGCTGGCCGGCACCGGCGCGGCCAACCCGTCGAGCTTCATCGCGGCGCTCGAGATGGCCCGCAGCATGGCTGGACGATCCCCGGCATGAACGAGGCCACCGATGACGGGTTGCCGCCGCTGCGCGATGTGATCGAGCGGCACGGGTTGTCGGCGCGCAAGTCTCTCGGCCAGAACTTCCTGTTCGACCTCAACCTCACCCGCCGCATTGCCCGCACCGCCGGACCTCTTGAAGGTGTCACGGTGCTGGAGGTGGGCCCCGGCCCCGGCGGGCTGACACGGGCACTGCTGATGGAAGGGGCAGCCAAGGTGGTTGCGGTCGAGCGCGATGAGCGCACCCGCCCGGCGCTGGCGGAAATCGCTGCTGCCTATCCGGGCCGGCTGCAGGTGATCGAGGCCGATGCGCTGAAGCTGGACTGGGCAGCGCTGGCAAGCTCCATCGATGGCCCGGTGAAGATCGTCGCCAACCTGCCGTACAATATTGCTACCCCACTGCTGACCGGCTGGCTGCTGGCTGAGCCTTGGCCGCCCTACTGGCAGTCGCTGACGCTGATGTTCCAGAAGGAAGTAGCGCAACGCATCGAGGCGGATGCCGGCGACGATGCTTACGGACGGCTGGCGATCATCTCGCAGTGGCGGGCGTACGCGACCAGGATGTTTGACATCTCGCCGCGCGCCTTTACGCCCCCGCCCAAGGTGACTTCGTCGGTGGTTCACATAACCCCGCTCCAGGAAGCGCCGGTGCCGTGCGATGTGGCGGTGCTGGAAAAGGTGACGGCAGCGGCTTTCGGGC
Source organism: uncultured Anderseniella sp. (assembly GCA_964390445.1). Taxonomy (GTDB): domain Bacteria; phylum Pseudomonadota; class Alphaproteobacteria; order Rhizobiales; family Aestuariivirgaceae; genus Anderseniella. The sequence continues at coordinate 30,170 of CAYMJJ010000018.1, read as the reverse complement.
AGCGGCGCAAGATGCTGCGGTCAAGCCTCAAGGCGCTGGGCGGAGACACCGAGGCAATCATCCACGCGGCGGGCCTTGACCCGCAAACGCGAGCTGAACAGGTCGATGTGGCGGGGTTTTGCCGGTTGGCGCAAGGCTATGCCAAGGGCTGAGACAGCCTGCGCGAACTACAGGTGCTTGCGCAGTTTCTTGACGAACGTGTCGAGCCCGATGCGGCGATAGCGGCGCAACCGTTCGGCGTGAAGGATCGAAGTGATGGCGGCATCGCAGCGTTCGATATCATCGTTGATCAGCACGTAGTCGTATTCGGCCCAGTGGCTGATTTCATTCGATGCCTCGGCCATCCGCTTGGCCACCACGGAAGCCGCATCCTGGGCGCGGCGCACCAGCCGGTCGCGCAGTTCCTCGGCAGATGGCGGCAGGATGAAGATGCGCACCAGATCGTCGTGCATGCGGGCGTGGATCTGCTGGGTGCCTTGCCAGTCGATATCGAACAGTACGTCCTTGCCTGATGACAGCCAGTGGAGCACGGGTTCAAGCGGGGTGCCGTACCCATTGCCGAATACTTCGGCGTATTCAAGCAGTTCGCCGTTGACGGCCATCCTGTCGAACTGCTCGCGGCTGATGAAGTGGTAATCCTTGCCGTCAACCTCGCCCGCGCGGGGCTTGCGCGTGGTTACGGACACCGACATGACCAGTTCTTCCTCGCGCGCCAGCAGGCGCTTCGACAGCGTGGTCTTGCCCGCGCCCGACGGCGATGACAGCACCAGCAGCAGCCCGCGCCGTGCAATCGCAGCCGATGGGGCGGATGAGGGTGAATTACTCAATGTTCTGAACCTGCTCTCGAAGTTGGTCGATGGTGTTCTTCAGGTCGAGGCCCGTACGGGTCAGCGCGCTGTCGCCGGACTTCGAGCACAGGGTATTGGCCTCACGGTTGAACTCCTGGGCCAGGAACTCGAACTTGCGGCCGACCTGATCGTCGCTGGCCAACAAGTCCCGCGCGGCGGCGACGTGCGCGTTCAGCCGGTCGATCTCTTCCTGAATGTCGGCCTTGACGGCCAGCAGCACGGCCTCCTGATGCAGCCGGTCAGGGTCGAGCGCCGGTGAGGCACCGGTCAGGCGCGCGACCTGCACGGCCAGGTGCTCGCGGATGGCTTCGGGCGTGCGTGAGGGGTTGGCGGAAGCTTCGGCGGCAAGCTGTTCGATGCGGTCAAGCTGTGCCGCAATGATACCTGCCAGCCGCTTGCCTTCCTCGGCGCGGTTGGCTGCCAGGGCGGCGAAGGCAACGTTGGCACTTTCGACCAGCGCTGCATCGCGCGCGGCAGTCACGTCCGGGTCGGTTTCGGCCGAGACGGCCTCGACCACACCACGCATGGCGAGGACTGCGTCCGCCGAGACTGGCGCACCACCCAGTGCAGCGCTGACAGCATGTGCGGCAGCTACAGCAGCTTGCAATGCCGGCTGGTTGATGCGCAGCGCAGCAACGGGCTCATCGCAGTCGAGCTTGAGCGACACCTGAACATTGCCGCGCTTGAGGTGCCGAGCGGCCACCGCACGCACCCTCTGCTCGACGTCTTCCATGCCGCCGGGCAAGCGCAGGCGGACATCAAGACCCTTGCCGTTGACGGCACGCACTTCCCACAGATAGGTCCATGCGCCCGACGTGCCGGCGGCACGGCCAAAGCCGGTCATGCTGGAGATGGTCATGCTGGCAGCGCCCCCCAAAGTGGCCATGTGCGTAGCGTGGCCGGGAATCACCGGCTTGTGGCCCCAGCTTACCGGGCGCGACCGGCAGATGCCATCATTGCCGTGCAGGCTTGGCAACCGGAATGGGCACAATTCGCCCGTCCACCTGGACAGTTCGGAACTGCGATGCGGGCGCTGCCTCTTCATTGGAGGGCGTGGCTGTATCAGCGGCAGGAACGGCTTCGGCCGCAGGAGCCTCGGCCTCGGCACCGGACGGTAGCGGGGCGTCGGCGTTGTCTTCGGTCAAGCCGGCCTCGGCAGGAACAGCCGATGGACGCAAGGCTGCCTCTTCGCCCGCAGCAACCGCATCGTCGGTCAACTGCTCTTTAGCCTCGGCCTCACGCTGCTCCTTGAGCCAGGCGCGCCATTGCCGGACGTTGGCATTGTGTTCATCCAGGGTGACCGCAAAGGCGTGGCCGCCGGTTCCATCCGCCACGAAGTAGACGTAATCGGTGTCGAGGGGATTGAGTACGGCCTCCAGCGAAGCCCGTCCGGGGTTGGCGATGGGCGTCGGTGGCAGGCCGTCGATCTGGTAGGTGTTGTAGGCAGTCTTCTCGCGGATGTCGCTGCGATAAAGCGGCCGGTCAAGTTTGCCCTGCCCCAGGGTGATACCATAGATGATGGTAGGGTCGGACTGCAGCCGCATGCCCTTGCGCAGGCGATTGACGAACACACCGGCGACCTGGGCGCGCTCGTCTGCCTTGCCGGTTTCCTTCTCCACCAGCGAGGCCAGAATGATGGCTTCTTGAGGTGTCGTGATCGGCAGGCCGGACTTGCGTTCCGCCCACAGCCTGTCCATCAGCCGGGTCTGTGCGGCCTTCATCTGGTCAATGATGCTCTGGCGCGTGCGGCCACGGGTAAACACATAGGTGTCAGGCAACAGTTCGCCTTCCTTCGGCATGTCGGTTATCTCGCCAGTGAGCACCTCGTTGGCGTTCAACCGTTCGATGACCTGCCAAGTGGTGAACCCTTCCGGGATAGTCACCTTGTAGGTGACGATCTTGCCCCGGCGAAGCTGGCGCAACACGTCAAGCAACGGAACGCGGGCCTCGAACGCATACTCGCCTGCCTTCGGTTCGACCTGCAGGAACTGACGCAAGGCGGAGATGCCGAGCATGGTGAGAGGGGCTGAATCAACCACACCCTCACGCTCCAGCGTGCTTGCGATTTCCTGCGAAGTACTGCCTGCGGGGATGTTTACCACCCGGTCCTCGGCAAGAGGGCCGTCGCCTGTTGCCCACAGCCAGGCAACTCCGGCCAGTGCACCCGTGACCACCGCCAGCACCACCAGCGTTGCCAGCAGCCGCGCGATGACGGACCCGAAGGTGCTGCGGGACTTGCGCGCTGGAAGGTCTCGGCGAGGCAGGCTCATGCGTGGTGTCTGGTCCGGTTCTGGAGTGCGTCAGGCATGGTCTGCCACAGACCGCATCCGGCCTCAGGCATCGACCCGCCGGAACACCAGTGATGCGTTGGTTCCACCAAAACCAAATGAATTCGACAGAACTGTGTTGATCTGCTTTTTCCGAGGCTTGTGCGGCACAAGGTCTATCGCCGTTTCAACTGACGGATTGTCCAGATTGAGCGTTGGCGGCGCCACATTGTCGCGCATTGCCAGCACGGCGAAGATGGCCTCGATGGCACCGGCTGCACCCAGCAGATGGCCGGTGGCGGACTTGGTGGACGACATGGTCAGCTTGTCAGCCTGGTTGCCCATCAGCCGCTCGACTGCGCGCAGTTCGATCTCGTCGCCCATCGGGGTCGAGGTGCCATGCGCATTGACGTAATCGATTTCGGAAGGTTGCAAGCCTGCCCGCTTCAACGCGGCAGACATGCAACGGAACGCACCGTCGCCATCGGCTGCCGGTGCGGTGATGTGATAAGCATCGCCGGACATGCCGTAGCCGACAACCTCTGCATAGATCTTTGCGCCACGCGCCTTGGCGTGTTCGTATTCTTCCAGCACGACGACGCCGGCACCCTCGCCCATGACGAAGCCGTCACGGTCGCTGTCATAGGGGCGTGAGCCTTTTTCCGGAGCGTCATTGAAGTTGGTCGACAATGCCTTGCACGCCAGGAAGCCGGCATAGCCAATGCGGCTGATGGCAGCTTCCGCCCCGCCTGCCACCATCACGTCGGCATCATCCAGTGCGACCAGACGCGCGGCGTCGCCGATGGCGTGGGCACCGGTCGAGCAGGCCGTCACCACGGCGTGGTTGGGGCCCTTGAAGCCGTGTTCGATGGAAACCATGCCCGAGACCAGGTTGATCAGGGAGCCCGGGATGAAGAACGGGCTGACCCGTCGCGGACCCTTTTCGGCCAGCAACAGGGTCGTCGCCTCGATGGACGGCAGACCGCCGATGCCGGAGCCGATCAGGACGCCGGTGCGCCAGCGCTCCTCGTCGGTCGCGGGTGCCCAGCCGCTGTCGTCCACGGCCATCTTCGCGGCGGCCACGCCGAAGCGGATGAACAGGTCGCTGCGGCGCTGGTCCTTGGGGTCCATGTAGTGGTCGATATTGAAGGTGCCGTTGGTGCCGTCACCTTCCTTGACCTCGCAGCCGATCTGGCAGCTCATGTCCGATACGTCGGCGCGCGTGACCCGGCCCGCTCCAGACTTTGCCGCGAGAATGCTTGACCAGCTATCATCGACGTTGGCGCCAACCGGCGACACCATGCCAAGACCTGTAATGACGACCCTGCGCATCGAAACCTCCAAGGCGCTACCAAACATTTGCGGCGGCAGCGTTGTTACGCACTGCCACCGCTACAAACTGTTCAATCCAGAAAGTCACGAACCAGAACGGTGCTGACGCCCGGCCGCGAGCGGCGGACGTGGTGCAAGGTTCGTGGCCTCAGGCAGTGTTCTTCTCGATGAAGCCGACTGCATCGCCGACAGTGGCGATATTTTCGGCAGCATCATCGGGGATCTCGATACCGAATTCTTCCTCGAACGCCATGACCAACTCGACGGTGTCCAGGCTGTCTGCGCCAAGATCGTCGATGAAGTGGGCTTCCTTGGTCACCTTGTCGGATTCGACCCCGAGATGCTCGACGACGATCTTCTTGACCCGTTCAGCAACATCACTCATTTCACTAATACCCTCGTTGGTTGGTCCGCATTCAATCCTGCCCACACGCCTTTGCGGTGCGAATCCACCGATTGGTTGATCTACGGGCAAGACCTTAAAATTAAAGAGCTATCGGTCTCCGGGACCGGAAATACCCCTGTTCTGACTGTCGCCTATTATCACACATAATTGCTCAGGTCCAAGCCCGAAAACCACCACCTGCCAACTCGCCTGTGGACGAGTTGGCGGCGGTTCATATCATTGCCATGCCGCCGTTGACGTGCAGGGTCTGGCCTGTGACGTAGGCAGCCTCGTCGCTGGCAAGGTAAACCGCAGCGGCTGCAATCTCGCCGGCCTGACCCAGCCGGCCGGCCGGGACGGAGGCGAGAATGGCTTCCTTCTGCTTGTCGTTCAGTTCATCGGTCATGGCGGTTTCGATGAAGCCCGGCGCAATGCAGTTGACGGTGATGTTGCGCGACGCAAGCTCGTGCGCCAGCGACTTGGACATGCCGATCATGCCGGCTTTGGAGGCCGCGTAGTTGGCCTGGCCCGGGTTGCCGGTCACGCCCACCACGGACGTGATGTTGATGACCCGGCCCCAGCGCGACTTCATCATGCCACGCATCGACGCCTTGATGAGCGTGAACGCCGCGGTGAGATTGACATCAAGCACGGCCTGCCAGTCTTCGGCCTTCATGCGCATGGCAAGGTTGTCACGGGTGATGCCGGCGTTGTTGACCAGAATATCAAGCCCGCCCATGGCTTCTTCAGCGGCAGGGATCAGCTTGTCCACGTCGGCCGGGTCGATCAGGTTGCAGGCCACAACATGAGTGCGCTCACCCAGTGATGCCTTCACTTCTTCAAGCACGTGGGCACGGGTGCCGGACAGGCAGACGGTCGCGCCCTGCGCGTGCAGCGCCCGGGCGATTGCTGCGCCGATGCCACCGGTGGCACCTGTGACCAACGCCCTTTTTCCAGTCAGATCAAACATGTGCCCTCACTTTCGGTGAAATTGAGTCAAGCCTTCATCGTGGCTGCCAGGGTTTCAAGGTCGGCCACGGTGTTGCAGGCGATGCAGGTTGCCTCCGGTGCCATGCGCTTGGCCATGCCGGTCAGCACCTTGCCCGTGCCGATCTCTGCCATGACGGTTACACCGTTGGCGGCCATCCATTCAACGCTCTCGCGCCAGCGTACCGTGCCGGTGACCTGCCTGACCAGAAGGTCGCGGATGGTGGCGGCATCGGACACAGGCGCAGCCTCCACGTTGGCGATGAGCGGCACGGCAGGATCGGACATGGTGACTTCCGACAGTGCTGCCTGCATCACGTTGGCAGCCGGCTGCATCAGCATGCAGTGGAACGGTGCCGATACCGGCAGCAGCATGGCGCGGCGCGCGCCTGCGCCCTTGGCGATCTCGACGGCGCGCTCGACTGCCGCCTTGTGGCCCGACACGACCACCTGACCCGGCGCATTGTCGTTGGCAGCCTGGCAGATCTCACCCTGCGATGCCTCGCGGGCAACCACGGCAGCGGCTTCATAGTCGAGGCCGAGTAATGCCGCCATGGCACCAACGCCGACCGGCGTTGCCTTCTGCATGGCCTGCCCGCGCGTGCGCAACAGCCGTGCGGTATCACTCAGCGAGAACGAGCCGGCAGCGGCAAGGGCGGAGTATTCGCCCAGCGAGTGACCGGCGACGTAACTGGCGTGCTGCTTCACGGTGATGCCGAACTCGGTCTCCAGCACGCGCATGGTGGCCATGGATACGGCCATCAGCGCAGGCTGGGCGTTCTGGGTCAGGGTCAGGTCCTCGATGGGGCCGTCCCACATGATGGCCGACAGCTTCTCGCCAAGGGCGTCGTCGACCTCGTCAAACACGGCGCGCGCGGCTGCGAACTGGTCAGCCAGGTCACGGCCCATGCCGACCGCCTGCGAGCCCTGCCCCGGAAATGTGAATGCAGCGGTCATGCCTGCCCTCTTGTAGTGAAGTGCCGTATTTTGCGGCGTTAGCTGCACGGGCGGGCGAGGAATGTCAAGCGGCGGGGGTGGCAACAGGGGTGCCAACTCAAGCGACATGGCACCGGGCGCATACGCTTAGCAATCTGGCTTTTGGCAAAGCGTCTGTGCAATGCAAGCAAGTTCAGTAGATTGGTATATGGGGTCAAACCAAATCCAACGAATTGCATCGCATCAATCAGTATACTGCAGTAAGTGGCTGTGGCAAACTCTGTGGCTAGTTTGCTAGAAAAGAGGCCCAAGGAAATTTGATTCAAGGCCCTTTCGATGAATGACCGGATAATGCAAGCTTTGCAGCGTTCGCACATGGCGATGCCTAAGATCGTTTTCTCGATATTGAGTTTCCTGAACGCATCAATATTCTTGTTGGTTTTCGTACTTATCGTATTTTTCTTGATAATTTTTTTGCATCAAAGCATAGTTTTATCAGGTGGTAAACCTCCAATTTTATTTCAAATTTTTTCGGATATTGTATTGAATACACTCGGGCTTGAAGGGACATCGGCCCAACAGGCGTCAACTGTGGTCGTAAATTTTCTTGCTGTCTCATTAAGTATTTTTGCCGCAATGCTTCCTGCATCATTTTATCTTATTACACGTGCATCGCTCAAACGTCAGCTTGCAAATATTTTAGCAGAGAACCCCTTTACAACTCACCACATCAAATCAGACAAAGACGATTTTGAAGTAATGTCCAAATATTATGCTGGCGCCCAGCGTATAACTGTTTACGCTGGCGATTTTGATTGGCTTAAAAATAATGAGAAAATTAATAAAAATATCATTAGATTAATATCGGAAGGTCGAATAAATTTAGTAAGCTCGAAAACCGCAACTGAAGTCAGAGAGGCGGTAGGGAGCGAGCTTTTTGATCTTGCAAAAAAGCATCTATATTTTCAGAATTCAAGCGACATGAGAGGGTCTATAATCGAATACGAAGGAAATGTGAGAACATTTATTTACAGGTATAAAGAACCGCGAAATGAAGATATTTTTATTTGCGCGGTTAGAGATTTTGGTCAAGGGCGATTTTTATTAGATCAGATTGAAAAATTTACAAAACATTTACATTCGGAGAAGTCAGTTATTGTAGTTTCTGGACTATCAGGAGCGGGAAAGACCTTTGCATCGGAGCACCTGACAAGAATTGGCTATCGAAGGATTTCTGTGGGAGATTTTTTCCGAGACATCTTAAAGCGAGAGGGCAGAGAGGAAACAAGAGCAAACCTCGATGCTGCTGGTGGCGAGTATTTGAGCAAGTATGGCGCTGCCTCTCTTGGTCGAGCTCTCATTGAGCGGATAGATGACAGTCAGCGAGTCGTTTTTGACGGAATTCGACCCACAGAAACGATCTTGATGATCAAGAATGAATTTCCGAAGTGTAAGGTTGTATTTGTGGAAGCGAACGAAAACGTCCGACTAAGGCGCTTGCGCGTGCGGGGCCTGAGGGATGAAGATCTCGAAGCTTTGGCAAACTCCCACATTGAACGAGAAGGCGAGCGGGTAAAAAATATCGCCGACCATACGGTTACGAACAACTCTGAGTCACACAGGAACCTAGAGGCGGACTTGCTTCGCATAGCCGCAACGCTAGAGGCGAACCGCACCTAAGTGCGCTCTTGATTATGATCACTGTCCCTCGGATTTCAACCGCCATGTGCCACCGGTGTCGTGCCCACTTCCACAAACTCCGACCTCACGTCCCCTGCCGTTGCCAACTCCCTGCCTGCCCTGGCGACGATGGCTGCCATGCGTTCGGTCTGGGCCACGTTCGAGACCTCCCAGCCGAACGGCGTGTCCTCCAGGCCGACGCGCAAGTGTCCACCCAGCGCCAGCGTGATCTCCGCCAGCGGGAAAATGTCCACACCAAGCCCCGCCACCATCCAGGGTGCGCCGGGGGCTTCCGCCTCAAGCAGCTTCACATATGACTCAACGGCATAACCGGCGGGCGGGTAGCCGAAGGTGAACTCATCCGAAAACATGAAGCGGTAGATGGGCGCCGGACAGCCGTGGCGCGCAGCCAGCGCCGCGCCGAGGCGCAGGAAGCCGGGCTCGTACACGGCGTAGCTGGGGTGGAAGCCGTGCTCGCGCGCCAGCCGCAGGCCTTCGTCAATGTCGGCGACGGTGTTGGAGTACAGCACGCCCTGCCCGCCTGAAGCGATGTCGTCGAAGCGGGCGAAGTTGCAGCTGCCGGGGTCTACCACCGACCATTCCAGCAGACCGCGCCTGCCCAGTTGATCGATGACGGCGTAACGGGACCTTGCGCGTTCAAGCGAGCCTGGCTCGCCTGCCCCGCCCATCGGCACGGTGGGGTAGACGATGACGTCTTCCTTTTCGCGGATGGCCTCGATAACGCGGACATAGGTGTCGGGCGCATCGTTCTGAATGCCGGTTGCCTCGTCGTAGACGTGCAGGTGGATGATGGCCGCGCCGGCGCGGGCACAGGCCAACCCCTCGTCAATCAAGGCGGCGGCCGTATACGGAGCGTGGGGCTGGCGCTTGGGTCCGAAGGGGCCGTTGAGCGCAACTTCGAGCCAGACAGGTTGGGCCATGCTTGATCTCCGGCGAGGGGCTGAAAGGCAATTGAGCGTATTGCAGCGCGCGCTGCAATCGTGCCACCGTCCCAGCCCATGAAATTCTCCACCGACGACATTTCCCGCGCCAAGGACATCGTTTACGCCACGCTGCCGGCCACGCCGCAACGGGTTTGGCCGTTCCTGGCAGACGAACTTGGCCAGGAGGTGTGGGTGAAGCATGAGAACCTGACACCGCTGGGGGCCTTCAAGGTGCGCGGCGGGCTGGTGCACATGCGGATGCGGCAGGAGCGCGGGCAGAGCGGCGGGGTGATCACCGCATCGACCGGCAACCACGGCCAGTCGATCCCGTTTGCCGCGCGCCATGAGGGCGTGCCGGCGGTGATCGTGGTGCCGGAAAACAACTCGGCAGAGAAGAACGCCGCCATGCGCGCGCTGGGCGCCGAGCTGGTCGAGACTGGCCACGACTTCAACGCCGCCAAGGAAGCCATGGAGGCGATGGCCGTGGAGCGGGGGCTGGACATCGTGCCGTCGTTCCACCGGGAGCTGGTGCTGGGTGTGTCGACCTATGCGCACGAACTGTTCGGCGAGGCGGGCGAGCTGGATGCGGTCTACGTGCCCATCGGCATGGGGTCTGGCTGCTGCGGGGTGATCTCGGCGCGCGATGCGCTGGGCCTGAAGACCGAGGTGATCGGCGTCGTCTCTACCGAGGCCAACGCCTATGCTCGCTCGTTCGCGTCCGGCAAGGCCGAGGCCACCAACTCGGCGCGCACGTTCGCCGAAGGCATGGCAGTGCGCATCGCCCACGAGGAAGCTGTCGGCATCATCAACGCAGGCTGTTCGCGCATCGTCGAGGTGAATGACGACGAGATTGCCGCCGCCATGCGGCTTGCCTTCCGCACAACGCGGACAGTGACCGAAGGGGCCGGTGCCGCCGCACTTGCCGCTCTGCTGCAGGAGCGCGGGGCGATGCAGGGCAAGCGGGTGGGCGTGGTGCTGTCGGGCGGCAACATCGATGCAGCACGGTTTGCCAGGGTGATCGCAGGCGAAACGCCGACGGTGTAGCGGCCGGAAGCGGCATGGCTGGACGCCGGCAAACAGCCGAGACAGCGCCGGTATCTGTGCTGGTGAAGGTGCCGGTATTGTGGCAGCTTGCGCGGCCTGATTGTTCACAAGCAGTGTACTGAGCATCCATGTCGACTGAAGCTTCCCAAGACCTGGCGCCATCGGGCAAGGCCAGCATCGTCCCAGGACTCGTGCTCGGACTGATCGCGGGGCTGGACAACATCGCCGCCGCCCTGGCGATGGGCGCCCTGATATTCACCGGACAGATTGCTGCGGGCATGGGCCATGGCGTGGCCATCGTGCTGCTTGGCGGCGCGCTGATGGCGCTGGCCGTGGCCTGGCATAGCCGCATTCCGAATTCCGTGGCGCTGGTGCAGGAAAGCAACATCGCCATCCTGGCGCTGGCTGTCGCAGCCATGGTGGCCGCTTCGCAAGGTACGCAGGAAAGGCAGATCGCAACGGCGATTGCGATCATGGGCTGCGCCAGCCTGCTGACCGGCCTGCTGTTCTGGATCACCGGACGGCTGAAGCTGGGCGGACTGGTGCGCTTCCTGCCCTATCCGGTGCTGGCAGGGTTCCTGGCAGGTTCAGGCTGGCTGCTGATCGACGGGGCCGCCATGATGGTGTCGGGCACTCACCTCACCGACCTGCTGCGGCAGACCGGCGGCGGCGGAGAGGTGGCATGGCTGGCCGGAGCAACCATCACGTTTGCCCTGGTGATGTATGCCGCAACAGCAAGCCTCTCCAGTCCGTTCACCATGCCGGTGGTGATGCTGGCCGCGGTGACAGCCTTCTACGCAACGCTTTGGGCCATGGGCATCAGCCTCGATGGCGCCCGCGACCTTGGGCAGTTGCCACGGTTCGCCGACACCGCGAGCCTGTCATTGCCATCGCCCGCCCTGTTCAACCAAGTTGACTGGTGGCAGGTGCTGAATGCCGCGCCGAGCATGGTGATGATTGCCATTATCAGCATGGTGGGGCTGATGCTGAACATCAGCGGACTGGAACTGGCGATGGGCAAGGACGTGGACGTCAATGCAGAGCTTCGGTCGAACGGTATCGCAAACCTGTTGTCGGGCGGAGTTGGCGGGCCTGCTGGTTATACCGGCCTGTCGATGACCATCATGGCCCAGGAGGCTGGCGCAACATCACGGCTGCCGGGCGTTGCGACGGCGGCAGTGATGATTGCCGGGCTGGCCGCGGCAAGCAGCCTCCTGATCTATGTGCCGACTTTCCTGACAGCGGGCTTTGTGCTGTTCATGGGGCTTTCGCTGCTGAACAACTGGTTTATCAGGGCGCGCCGCCAGCTGCCGGTTGCGGACTGGCTGATCATCGGGCTGATCGTGGCGACCATTGCGCTGGTCGGATTCCTGGAAGGGCTGATTGCAGGGCTGATCGTGTCTGCCGTCGTGTTCGTGCTCAACTATGCGCGCCTGCCGGTAATCCGGCTGAATGCCACCGGCATCGAGCGCCGCAGCACCGTCGACCGGGCCAGCGAGTGCGTGAAGTATCTCAGCAGCCATGGCGGCAAGATCCAGATCGTGCAGTTGCAGGGCTATCTGTTCTTCGGCACGGCGGACCGGGTGGTCAACATCATCCGCAAACGGGTGGTGGACATCGATGAACAGCCGCTGCGCTTCGTGCTGCTGGATTTCCGTCATGTCAGCGGCGCCGATTCCGCCGCCATCACCTGCTTCGTCAAGATTCTCCGGCTGGTCAGGCCCGCTGGCGTCACCGTGGTTTTCACCCATTTGCCCGAGGACATCGAGCGACAGTTGGTGCTTGTCGGCAGCCGGGTGACGGCGAACGAGCTGGTGCTGATGCCAGACCTTGATGGCGCGATGGAAATGGCGGAGGAAAGCATACTGAGCGAACGCGGCGAAACCGGCAGCGACAAGACGCTGCTGCATCATCTTGGCGCCATCGTCGGCGAGCACCCGCGCCTGCCTGACCTGATCAACGCGATGACAAGGCAGGTCATGCAGCCGGAAGCGGTGCTTATACGGCAGGGAGAGCAGGCAGACGATCTCTACTTCCTGGCCAGCGGCAGGGTGCGGGTTCAGGTGGTGCTTCCCAGCGGGAGAACGCTGCGGCTGCGCTCGATGCTTGCCGGTGCCATCGTCGGCGAGGTAGCGTTCTACCTCCGCCAGGTCAGAACGGCTGACGTGATCGTCGACATGCCCTCAGTCGTCTACCAGTTGAAGGCAGCAGACATGGCTGCGCTCGAGGGGTCGGACGCCGAACTCGCTGCGCTGGCGCACCGTATCATGGCGACAACGCTTTCGGAGAAGCTGGCGATGGCCAACAAGACCATCCAGTTGTCGCAAGCCTGAACGCCAACAGCCGCCTTCAAGACCGGCAAGCGTGTTGGCGCCGTGCTGTCGGGTGGCAACATCGATGCAGCACGGTTTGCCAGGGTGATCGCAGGCGAAACGCCGACGGTCCAATCACGGCGCGTTTTCACGCAATTGTCGCAAAAAGTATAATGAGCGCCGCTCAACACGTGTTGAAAAATCTTTCACAGGTGTAGCCATTCTGTCGTGTTCACCTATGCTGTGGGCATCCAAGAACCTCACAGATGCAGGCCATCACCTGCGCGCACCTGTCATGCAGGAGGGTGATTTCATGACAGACATTTCAGAAACCACTGGCGCAAATGCGCCCCATCCGATTGATACCGATTATGAACTGGGCCAGGACAATATCCGGCCATTCGGACTGGACATCCACAACCCGGTGTTCCTTGTGTCGGGCATTTCCATCGTCGCTTTCGTCATCCTGACACTGATGTTCCAGAACCAGGCGAGCGAGTTCTTCACCGAGCTGCGCACCATGCTGACGTCTTCGCTTGACTGGTTCTTCCTGTCGGCAGCCAACATCTTTGTCATTTTCTGCATCGTGTTGATGGTGACGCCACTGGGGCGGATTCGGCTGGGCGGCGTGGACGCCACGCCCGACTATTCCTACATGGGCTGGTTCGCGATGCTGTTTGCCGCCGGCATGGGCATCGGGCTGATGTTCTTCGGCGTGTCCGAACCGATGTCGCATTACGCGTCGGCCATCGGCGGCACCACGCTGGAAAACGGTGTTCGGACCGACTGGGCCCCGCTTGGGGCTGCTGCAGGTGATGCCGATGCCGCGCGTAACCTCGGCATGGCCGCCACGATCTTCCACTGGGCCTTGCACCCGTGGGCAATCTACGCGGTGGTTGCACTGGCGCTTGCTTTTTTCAGCTTCAACCGCGGCCTGCCGCTGACGCTGCGCTCGGCATTTTACCCGCTGCTGGGTGAACGTGTGTGGGGCTGGTGGGGTCATGTGATCGACATACTGGCGGTCTTTGCAACCCTGTTCGGGCTGGCCACGTCGCTCGGCTTCGGCACCGAGCAGGCGCTTGCCGGGCTAAACTACCTGTTCGGCACGTCCACCGGACCTGGCGCCAAGGTGCTGCTGATCGGGGCCATCACGGCGCTGGCGCTGATATCGGTGCTGCGCGGGCTCGATGGCGGGGTCAAGGTGTTGTCGGAAATCAACATCGGCCTGGCAGCACTGCTGCTGCTGTTCGTCATTGCCGTGGGCCCTACCGCGGCAATCTTCGAGACCATCATCTCCGGTGGGGCTGCCTACGTGACCAACCTGATCCCGCTGTCCATGCCGTTTGGCCGTGAAGATGCGAACTTCAGCCAGGGCTGGACGGCGTTCTACTGGGCCTGGTGGATCTCGTGGTCGCCGTTCGTGGGCATGTTCATCGCCCGGGTGTCGCGCGGGCGCACGGTGCGCGAGTTCGTGTTCTGCGTGATGATCATTCCGACGCTGGTTTGCGTGCTGTGGATGGGAGCCTTCGGCGGCACGGCGATTGCACAGGTCGTGGCTGATGCCGCTGCGCCGGTAAAGGACGCAGCACTTGAACTGAAGCTGTTCGAAATGCTGAAGCCGTTACCGCTGGCCGGCATCACCTCGTTCCTCGGCATCGTGCTGGTGCTGGTGTTCTTCGTCACCTCGTCCGACTCCGGGTCTCTGGTGATCGACACCATTACCGCAGGCGGCAAGACGGAAGCGCCGGTTGCCCAACGCGTGTTCTGGTGCACGTTCGAGGGGGTTGTGGCTGCCACGCTGCTGCTGGTAGGCGGGGCGACAGCACTGACTGCGCTGCAGGCAATGGCGGTCTCGACCGGGTTCCCGTTCACCATCGTGCTGCTGGCCATGTGCGTCAGCCTGTACATGGGGCTGCGTGACACCTACAAGACGAACTACAAGTAGCAAACATACTCCCGTGCGAACGCCTTGTGCTGGCGCACGGGAGACCGTTTTGCCGCAACCGGGCGCTTGCTGCATTCAGGTTTTGCAGCAGGCAGGCGCTTGCTGCTTGCAAACTGCCCGGTTTCGCGTATAACCCGCCCCGTTCTTGAGCGGTTTTTCCGGTCGGGGGCTTAAAGGAAGGTCGTCTGGTTCCTCAGATGACAGGGCAATTGCCCGGCTTCCCGTGTCCCTGCTCTTTCGAGGAACCGGTTCTCGAGCCTTTCTACCAGAGGCTCGGGAGAGGCTATGCGCCGGATCAATCGCGACCAGGAACCTGAGACAGAAGAAAGAAAGGCTGATTCCATGCCATTATATGAGCATGTGTTCATGGCGCGTCAGGATATTTCCAACGCCCAGATGGACACACTGACAGAACAGTTCAAGTCGATCATCACCGACAACGGTGGGTCGATTGGCCGTTCGGAATACTGGGGCCTGAAGCCCCTCACCTACCGCATCCGCAAGAACCGCAAGGCCCACTATGCACTGATGAACATCGACGCACCGCATGCTGCGGTTGCTGAAATGGAACGCCAGATGGGCCTCAATGAAGACGTTATCCGCTTCATGACCATCCGCGTCGAAGAACACGAGGAAGAGCCGTCTGTGCAGATGCGCGCCGGCCGCGAACGTGGCGACCGCCCGGAGCGTGGTGACCGCCCTGACCGTGGTGATCGTGGCGACCGCGGAGATCGTGATCGTGGTGACCGTGGAGATCGCGGTGACCGCCCGCGCGGACCGCGCTTCTCGCGTGATGACAATGCTTCAGCAGAAGGAGCCGCATGATGTCCGGTGCTCGCAGACCCTTCTTCCGCCGCCGCAAGAGCTGCCCGTTCACCGGCGATAACGCGCCAAAGATCGACTACAAGGACGCACGCCTGCTGTCGCGCTACATTTCCGAGCGCGGCAAGATCGTGCCGAGCCGCATCACCGCCGTTTCTGCAAAGAAGCAGCGTGAACTGGCAAAGGCCATCAAGCGATCACGCTTCCTTGGTTTGCTGCCCTACGTCGTCAAGTAAGGCATGTTGCAATGAGTTGCCGGCGGGCCGCACCAGCGGTTCCGCGGGCAGCATTTTCAGATTGAACTGGTTGGGACAGGCATCGTGACCTGCCTCTAACCCTTCGCAAGAAGCGGGACAGCCCACAGGCATGAATAACTGGATCCTCATAGGCATTCTGGCCGGTATCGCCTCAGGCGTACTGTATGCCAGCGCAAGCGCGGGCAACTTTGCCGGCATGATGCTTGCCAGCCTCGCGTCCTTTCCATTGTTTGTCGCAGGCCTCGGCTGGGGGGTGGTCACCGTGCTGCTCGGCCTTGCGGTGCTTGGCGTCGGCTACATGGTCATCCTCGGGCTGGGCAGCGGCCTGGCTGCAACACTGGCCATTGGCGCAGCGCCGCTGATGGTTACCTGGCTGGCCATGCAGAACCGGCCGTCCGAGACCGCAACCTCCTCCGAGGGCGAAGTGGCCGATGCTGGTATCGAGTGGTATCCCGAAGGCCGGCTGGTGGTATGGATGGCGCTGCTGGCAGGTGCCGGCGTCAGCCTGTTCGTGGTGCTGAACAGCTTTGGCGAGGGCGGCTTTGCCCAAACCATATCGGGCCAGCTTGAGCCCCTGTTCAAGGCGCTTTCCGAACAACCCAATGCGCCGCCTGCCGAGCAGATGGAGGCTTTCCGCAACATGCTGATTACCGCCCTGCCCGGCGGCATGAGTGTTGTTACGGTACTGTCGATGGTGCTGAGCCTTGCGCTGGCGATTGCGGTGGTCAAGCGCTCGGGCATGAGCCTGCGGCCGTGGGCGCCGTTCAGCGAACTGCGGTTTCCGCGCTGGGCCGTGTGGGTGCTGTCGCTTGCAGCCTTCGCGACATTCCTGCCGGGCCTGGCGGGCACGCTGGGCTGGGTGTTCGCGGCAGCCCTGTTCGCCGCGTTCGTGGTGCTGGGCATCGCGGTGATGCACGGTCTGACCGCCGGCAACCCGATGCAGCCAATGCTGCTGGCTGCGCTCTACTTCCTGATCATTTTCTTCAATGTGATCGTGTGCCTGCCGCTGATCATCCTGGCGATGACCGACCAGGCCTTCAACCTGCGCGGACGCACCAAGCCGAAACCGCCAACAACCTGATTACCAGAACACCTCGATCAAACGCATAAACGACAAACTAGGAGTACTACCAATGCAAGTCATTCTGCTTGAACGCGTCGAAAAGCTTGGCGCAATGGGCGATACCGTCAAGGTCAAGGCAGGCTTTGCCCGCAACTACCTGCTGCCGCGCGGCAAGGCGCTGCGCGCCAACGCCGAGAACATGAAGAAGTTCGAAGCTCAGCGCGCCGAACTTGAAGCCCGCAACGCAGCCGCCGTCGCGATGGCCAGGACCGATGCCGAAAAACTCGACGGCACGTCGTATGTGCTGATCCGCCAGGCTGGTGAGTCCGGCCAGCTGTACGGCTCTGTATCCACCCGCGACATCGCCTCGGCAGCGTCGGAAGGCGGCGTGACCGTGAACCGCAACCAGGTTGTGCTGTCGGACCCGATCAAGACCATCGGCCTGTACAACGTCAAGCTGTCGCTGCATGGCGAAGTGGCCTGCACCGTGCAGATCAATGTGGCACGTACCGCAGACGAAGCAGAAGCCCAGGCGCGTGGCGAAAACGTCACCGGCAACACCGACGAACGCGAAGAAACCCGCCGCGCCGCCGAAGAACTGTTCGAGCAGGCCCAGGCTGATGCAGCCGCCGAAGAAGAAGGCGAAGACCGCCGCGACAACGACGACTGATCATTTCTTTCTGGCGTCTGCCTGCCAGGCAGATTGCTACGGAATGTCGAAAAAATGCGCGGGCTGCCGGAACTCCGGCGGCCCGTGTGCCGTTTCAGTTCTCAGGGTGGCAGCGCGTACAGACCTGCCAATACTTGCAACAAGTCCGATTACGGACAATAATGGCAAGACTGTCCCCAAAGGATCAGTCAGATGCAGAAGTTGCTGAAACTGCTTTTGTCTCATGTCGTCGTTCGTGGCAATCTTGCAGTCACCATGCCCGATGGCGAAACGTGCGTTTATGGTGACGGCACCGGCCCGAAGGTGGGTTTCTCGGTGCACGACACGGCCACCGCCCTGCACCTTGCCCTCGATCCGGACCGTCACTTCGGTGAAGCCTACATGGACGGCACCATTGAGGTGACCCATGGCACCATACACGACGTGCTGACCCTAATCTTCCAGAACAGTGATGCAGCGGCATCTCAACTTTCAGTGGACGTGCCCTACGCCATCCGGCGGCGCATCAAGCATCTGCAACAGTCGAACCCGATCGGCAAAGCGCGCGAAAATGTGGCGCACCACTATGACCTGTCGGGCGTGTTGTACGACCTGTTCCTCGACAAGGACCGGCAGTATTCATGCGCCTACTACGAGCACCCTGGCCAGCGGCTGGAGGCCGCCCAGCTTGCCAAGAAGCGCCACATCGCGGCCAAGCTGATGATCGAGCCGGGCATGAAGGTACTCGACATCGGATCGGGCTGGGGCGGGCTGGGGCTGTACCTGGCAGAAGTGTGTGGCGCGCAGGTGACTGGCGTGACTCTGTCGGAAGAACAGTTCGGCCTGTCGAACCGGCGAGCAGAGGAGGCAGGCTTGCAGGACTGCGTGCAGTTTCTGCTGCAGGATTACCGCGAGTTGAGTGGTGAATTCGACCGTGTCGTGTCGGTGGGCATGTTCGAGCACGTGGGCGTGCGCCACTACAACGAGATGTTCGCCAAGGTACGTGAGCTGCTGCACAAGGACGGCGTGTTGCTGCTGCACTCGATCGGCCGCTCGGACGGGCCAGGGGCAACAAGCGCTTGGATCGCCCGCTACATCTTTCCCGGCGGATATGCTCCTGCCCTGTCGGAGGTACTGCCGGCGGTCGAGAAATCAGGGCTCTACACGACCGACATCGAGATCCTGCGGTTGCACTATGCCCGCACGCTGGCTGAGTGGCGCAAGCGCTTTGCCGCCCGCCGCGACGAGGCCGTTGCGCTGTACGACGAGCGGTTTGCGCGGATGTGGGAATTCTACCTGTCAGCGTCCGAGTTGAGCTTCCGCTACCTAGGGCTGAACAATTTCCAGCTGCAGGCGGCACGTCACCAGCAGGCACTGCCGTTCACCCGCGACTACATCGCGCGCGAAGAAGCGCGGCTGAAATCACTTGAACCGCGGTCCAAGCGCAGATCGCCCGGACCGCGGCAACGCGCACCCGGCGAATCAGTGCATTATCCACAGCTTTCGAAGCAGTAGTGGACAGAGGTGAAGCTGGTGCAGTTCCCGCTTCGCCTCGGGCATCAGCACGGGTATCACCTATGGTCATGGAGAGCGCACTCAGATTGCATACTGCCGCCAGTGATGGCGATGCAGACGACAGTTACCGGCTTGCCCCGCATAACCTGGAGGCGGAGCAGGCATTGCTGGGTGCAATCCTGGTCAACAATGAAGCCTGCGACCGGGTATCGAACTTCCTGATGCCCGAGCACTTCTATGAAGGCATCCATGCGCGCATCTACGAGGCGGCATCCACCCGCATCCGGGCGGGCCAGCTGGCCTCGCCGGTCACGCTCAAGACCTACTTCGAGCAGGACGAGACGCTGCAGGACATCGGCGGCGTGGCCTACCTTGCGCGGCTGGCCGCATCGGCCACCACCATCATCAACGCCGAGGACTATGGCCGCACGATCCATGAGCTGGCGCAACGCCGCGCGCTGATCTCGATCGGTTCTGATATCGTCAATGACAGCTACGATACGCCGGTCGACAAGAATTCGCGCAGCCTGATCGAGGAAGCCGAGCAGAAGCTGTACGAGATCGCCGAAAGCGAGAAGTACGGCCAGGGCTTCCGGGCGTTTGGCGCCGCGCTGACCGAGGCCATCGACATGGCAGCGGCTGCGTATCAGCGCGACGGGGGACTGTCGGGCATTTCCACCGGCCTGAAGGACCTCGACGAGAAGCTGGGGGGCCTGCAGTCGTCGGACCTGATCATCCTGGCGGGCCGGCCTGCCATGGGCAAGACATCGCTCGCCACCAACCTCGCCTACAACGTGGCTGCTGCCTACAAGGCCGAGCACAATCCTGACGGCACGATGAAAGTGAAGAACGGTGGCATCGTTGCGTTCTTCTCGCTGGAAATGTCGGGCGAACAGCTTGCCACCCGCATCATCTCCGAGCAGGCAGAAATCTCGTCGGAACGCATCCGGCGTGGCAAGATCACGCCTGACGAGTTCGACCGGCTGGTGGAAGTGAGCCAGCGGCTTGCGGCCATGCCATTGTACATTGATGCAACCGGCGGCCTGACCATCGCGCAGGTGGCCGCGCGCGCCCGGCGGCTGAAGCGGCAACGCGGCACGCTGGGGCTGATCGTGGTCGACTACCTGCAACTGCTGGCAGGCTCTGCCCGGCGCGCGTCGGAAAGCCGGGTGCAGGAAGTGACCGAAATCACCACCGGCCTCAAGGCGCTGGCCAAGGAACTGCAGGTGCCGATCATCGCCCTGTCGCAGTTGTCGCGGCAGGTTGAAAACCGCGAGGACAAGCGGCCCCAACTGGCAGACCTGCGCGAGTCCGGCTCGATCGAGCAGGACGCCGACGTGGTGATGTTCATCTACCGCGAGGAATACTACCTGCTGCGCGAAGAGCCGAAGCCAAACACCGAAGAACACCTGCAATGGCAGGAACGCATGGACGGGATAACCGGCGTGGCCGACGTGATCATCGGCAAGCAGCGCCATGGCCCCACCGGCACCGTATCGCTGCACTTCGACGCCAACCTGACCAAGTTCACCAATCTCGTGCGCCCCGGATACACACCGGACTTCCGCGACTAATCGCAAGGCGCTAGCAGCCCATGAACACTCCGCCGGAACTGGCAGGCGCAACGCTGACCATTGATCTTGCCGCGCTGGCAGACAACTGGCGCACGGTGCGCGACCGTGTGGCCCCGGCAGAGTGCGGCGCAACCATCAAGGGCGATGGCTATGGTTGCGGCACGGCCGCCGTGGCGCAGGCATTGTGGCGCGCCGGATGCAGGACGTTCTTCGTTGCGCTGCCGATGGAAGGTATCGAGGTGCGCGCCGCCGTGCCTGATGCGACCATCTATATCCTGGATGGGCTGTTTGCCGGACAGGCGGCGTTCTATGTCGAGCACCGGTTGCGGCCCAGCCTGGCCAGCCCGGAAGAGGTTGCCGAGTGGGCCGGGGCGACCAACGGTGCACAACCCGCAGCGCTGCACGTGGACACCGGCATCAACCGGCTGGGGCTGTCTCTGGCACAAGCCCGCCAGCTTGCCGGCGATAGCGCATTGATCGGCCGGGCCGGGCTTTGCCTGGTCATGAGCCATCTCCAGTGCGGCGACGACAGCGACAACCCGACGAACGCCGCGCAACTTGACCGGTTCAATGAAGTCAGGCGGCTGTTCCCTGCCCTGCCCGGTTCACTGGCAAACTCGCCCGGTGCGTTTGCCGGCGAGGGCTTTGCGCAGGACCTGGCGCGGCCCGGCGTGGCGCTTTACGGCGGCAATCCGTTCAACGCCGAGGCCAACCCGTTCAAGCCGGTGGTGCGCCTCATCGCGCCGGTGCTGCAGGTGCGCGAGGTGGCCCAGGGTGAAGGCGTTGGCTACGGTGCGACGTGGCGGGCGGAACGGGCGTCGCGGATTGCCATCATCGGGACAGGATATGCCGACGGACTGATGCGGCACCTGTCATGGCCTGCCCGCAACGGACCGGCGCAAGTGATGATCGCGGGCCAGCGTGCGCCCATCGTCGGGCGGGTCTCGATGGACATGATCACCGTGGACGTCACGGATATCGCCCCCGGCAGCGTGATGCGCGGCACTGAAGCCGAGCTTCTGGGCGAGCACATCAACGTCGATGACTGGGCGCGCTGGGCTGGCACCATTCCTTATGAAATCCTCACATCCCTTGGCAGACGCTATGCAAAAGTGTACTCGTCTTGACCTATGGCGAGGCACCTGCAGCCGCGCCGGACAAGAAGAACCGACGGCATCTTGAGGGGCAGCGTTTCCCGGTGAGTTTTCTGGCCACACTAGGCAGCTTTGTCCTGTCGATGTTTGCGGAAGTTGGACGGCTGAGCCTGTTCACCCGCGATGCCGTGCTACGTGGCCTGTTGCCGCCGTGGTATTTCCGGCAGGTGCTGGAGCAGATCCTGCGCATCGGCTACTTCTCGCTGCCGGTGGTTGGCCTGACGGCGTTCTTCACCGGTGGGGCGCTGGCGCTGCAGATCTACATTGGCGGCACCCGCTACAACGCTGAAAATCTCGTGTCGCAGATCGTGGCGCTGGGCATCACCCGTGAACTTGGGCCCGTCATGGCGGGCCTGATGGTGACAGGCCGGGTGGCGGCGGCAATCGCGGCCGAACTTGGCACCATGCGCGTAACCGAGCAGATCGACGCGCTGACCACCTTGTCCACCAACCCCTTCAAGTATCTCGTTGGCCCGCGCATCGTTGCTGCGGTGCTGACCATGCCGATCCTCGTCGGGGTTGCCGACATCATCGGCATCATGGGCGGCTATGTGGTCGGCACCACCTCACTGGGGTTCAATTCGGCCGCCTACATCAAGAACACCACCGACTTTGTCGAGTTTTCCGATGTCACGTCGGGCCTGATCAAGGCGGCCGTGTTCGGTTTCATCATCGCGCTGATGGGCTGCTACCACGGCTTCCATTCCAAGGGCGGTGCGCAAGGCGTGGGCCGGGCCACGACCAATGCCGTCGTGTCAGGCTCGATACTGATCCTTGCCGCCAACTATGTCCTGACATCGCTCCTGTTCAAGACCTGAGGCGGGCGGCCATGGCTGAACCGCACATCGTCCTCGACAACGTTCACAAGTCATTTGGTCCCAAGCACGTGTTGCGCGGGGTGAACGCGAGCGTGGACAAGGGCCGGTCGCTGGTGATCATCGGCGGATCTGGCTCGGGCAAATCCGTCACGCTGAAATGCATTCTCGGCCTCATGACACCGGAAAAGGGCGAGATCCGCGTGGGCGGTACCAATGTCGTCGGCCTGACCGGCAGCGCACACGACGACATGATCGCGCGCTTCGGCATGGTGTTCCAGAATGCCGCCCTGTTCGACAGCCTGAGCGTGTGGCGCAACGTGGCCTTCGGCCTGATGCACGGGCACCGGAAGATGGCTGCCCGTGAAGCCCGCGCCATTGCCATCGACAAGCTGGCGCAGGTGGGCCTGGAACCGCAACTGGCCGACGCAAGGCCGGCAGAACTTTCCGGCGGCATGAGGAAGCGCGTGGGGCTGGCCCGTGCCATTGCGCCCGAGCCGGAGATCATCTTCTTCGATGAACCCACCACCGGTCTTGACCCGATCATGGGCGACGTCATCAACAACCTGATCGTGGACTGCACGCAGCGGCTGGGTGCGACCACCATCACCATCACCCACGACATGGCGTCGGCGCGCAAGATCGGCGACGAGATCGCCATGATCTACAAGGGCAAGATCGTCTGGCAGGGACCGGGCGACGAGATCGACTGCTCCAACAACGCTTACGTAGACCAGTTCATTCATGGCCGCGCAGAAGGGCCGATCGTGGTCGATCTGTGATTTTTGCATAGCTCGAAAAATGCCGGTAAAATGGCCTTGTTTTGCCAGAATCCCGGCGCTTGACTCCGCCTCGCGCCCGCTTGTGGGCCGGAGTAGAAATATCTTGTTCCAGACATTCGATGTCGCCGACGCCATCGTTATCGGGATGCTGGCGATTTGCGCCGTGGTCCTCGTTGCCCTGCAATTTGCAGCAAAGTCGCCTGCACCGCCGCCCGATACGCCCTGATTGTCAGACCGGCAGCGACTGGGCGTAGATGTAGGCCGCATAAGCCGCCAGCAGCACCAGACCGAGGGTGCGCCCGATCTGCTTCACGGCGAACAGCAGCAGCACCAGCACGCCCGCCACTGCCAGCATGACAGGACCGTCGAAGGTTGCGAATCTGCCGGCCACCGGCACCGGGGCGACCAGCGCGGTGATGCCGAGAATCGCGAGAATGTTGAAGATGTTGCTGCCGATGATATTGGCGAGCGCAACATCCGCATGCCTGCGCCAGGCGGCTATCACCGATGTTGCCAGTTCCGGCAGTGACGTGCCGACCGCCACGATGGTGAGGCCGATCACGGCTTCGGAGACGCCGAACGCCAGCGCGATGCCGGTGGCACCATCAACCAGCAGGCGGGCACCCAGCAAAAGCATGGCAAGTCCGGCCGCGACAGCGATCATCGCCTTGCTCATCGTCAGGTTCACGTCCGCAACCTCGTCAGCCTCGCGGGCGAAGGCGGTGTCACGGCGGCGGCTCTCGATGCGGTAGGTCACAATCAGATAGACTGCCAGCAGCACCAGCATGACGGTGCCCGCGAGCCAGCTGATGGACCCGGTCATGAGCAAGGCCACCAGCCCGCCCGACACTGCCAGCATGACCAGTCCTTCGCGGCGCATTGACGGGTCGGCATTGGCAATCGGCCAGATGAGCGCGGCAACTCCGATGATCAGCAGGATGTTGGCGATGTTGGAGCCGACCACGTTGCCGATGGCAATTTCGGGCGAGCCGCCCAGTGCAGCCTGCAGCGATACAAGCAATTCAGGTGTGGACGTGCCGAAACCGACGATGACCATGCCGACCACCAGCCTGGATATCCGCAGCCGGCCGGCAATCGACACACTGCCGCGCACCAGCCCCTCTCCGCCAACAAACAGGAGAACGAGCCCTGCTGCAACAAATGCCAGATCAGTGTACAAGATGTGTCTCCAGGAACCGCCGCAGCCGGTACCGGCTACCGTCGCGATGACGGCATGTCAGCATGCGGAAGAGGCGTTTCAAGTGGCACGCAAAAAGAAACCCGGCGCTAGCTGGAGCGCCGGGCAACGTAAGGTGCAAGCAGTATTACTTCGGCATGATCACCGTGTCGATGACGTGGATGACGCCATTGTCGGCAGCGACGTCGGCCTGGGTCACCTTGGCACCTTCGATCATGACGCCCTCACCGGTCGCGTCGATCTTGGCTTCCGAACCCTGAACGGTCTTGGCCATGGTTTCCTTGCCGGAAATGTCGGCTGCCATCACCTTGCCGGGGACGACATGGTAGGTGAGGATCGAAACCAGCTTTTCCTTGTTTTCAGGCTTCAGCAGATCATCGACGGTGCCCGCCGGCAACTTGGCGAATGCTTCGTCGGTGGGTGCAAACACTGTGAACGGCCCTTCACCCTTCAGCGTGTCAACGAGGCCAGCGGCCTGCACGGCAGCAACCAGGGTGGTGAAAGAGCCTGCTGCAACGGCAGTGTCAACAATGTCGGCAGCCTTCGCCGAAACGGCGCTCATCGCGACGGCAGCGGATACAGCGGTGGCGGCGAGAAGTGTACGAATACGGGTCATTGGCAATTCCTTACGGTTTGAGTGATTGCGAGGACGGAACCTCGCACCCACAACCGCTCGTGCCGTACATGGTTGCATCAACTGACGAGCACATAATTGTCAGGAATCTGAACAGATTTTAATTGGTAAAGGGCAGCCGGCGTACAGGTTGGAGCGCCACTGCGATCCGGTGCATGGCGGAGGCAAACGCTGGACAGCGTTCCTTATTTGTTCTATACGGCGGAAATGGGAAAGATCACGCTGAGATTCGCCTGCCAGAGCTGTGGAGCGGTATATACAAAGTGGGCCGGGCGCTGCGAGGCGTGTGGCGAATGGAACTCGCTGGCCGAGGAAAGCGCCATCGAGGCACCCGTTTCAGGCGCCAGGGGCGCATCCATGCCAAAGGGCCGCGCCACGCGGCTGGTCGGGCTTGAGGGCGAAACACCAGCGCCCGAGCGCATCCTGACCGGCATCGGTGAACTGGACCGGGTCGCAGGTGGCGGGTTTGTGCCCGGGTCCGGGATCCTGATCGGCGGCGACCCCGGTATCGGCAAGTCAACCCTGCTCACCCAGGCACTGGCCAGCGTGGCCAACAGCGGCAAGAAGGCGGTCTATATATCCGGCGAAGAAGCCATCGACCAGGTGCGGCTGAGGGCGCGGCGACTGGGGCTGGGCAAGTCGCCCGTGCTGCTTGCGGCCGAAACCAACGTGTCCGACATCCTCGCCACGCTGGCCGAGGGCGAGCCGCCTGCGGTGGTGGTGATCGATTCGATCCAGACCTTGTGGTCACCGGTGATCGAGAGCGCGCCGGGCACCGTCACCCAGTTGCGCGCCGGTGCGGAAGCGCTGATCCGGTTTGCCAAGCAGCGCGGCTGTGCTGTGCTGCTGGTGGGCCACGTGACCAAGGACGGCCAGATTGCCGGGCCGAAGGTGGTCGAACACATGGTGGACACGGTGCTTTATTTCGAAGGTGACCGGGGCCACCAGTTCCGCATCTTGCGCGCGGTGAAGAACCGCTTCGGGCCGACAGATGAGATCGGCGTGTTCGAGATGTCCGATGCGGGCCTTCGCGAAGTCGAAAACCCGTCGCGGCTGTTCATGGGGTCAGGCGAAACGCCGACACCGGGTTCTGCCATCTTTGCCGGCATGGAAGGCACCCGCCCGCTGCTGATGGAGGTGCAGGCGCTGGTATCGCCGTCGGCACTTGGCACCCCACGCCGGGCGGTGGTGGGCTGGGACCAGAACCGGTTGGCCATGGTGCTGGCCGTTCTTGAAGCCCATGCGGGCGTGAACATCGGCCAGCAGGACGTCTATCTCAATGTGGCCGGCGGCTTGCGCGTCAAGGAACCGGCGGCAGACATGGCGGTCGCAGCAGCGCTGGTGTCATCGCTGACCGGGGCCATCATTCCGCCCAGCGTCACGCTGTTCGGCGAGATCGCGCTGTCCGGGGCGCTGCGTCCGGTGGGCCACGCCGACCAGCGCGCCCGCGAGGCGGCAAAGCTGGGGCTGGAGACGGCCGTGGTTGCCTCGGGCGGGCAAATAAAGCAATCGCCCGCAGCCCCCCGTTTGCGGCAAATGGCGAACGTTGCCGACCTGGTGGCCTACATCGCAGGCCTGCCGAAGGGCTGATTCGGACGTTTGTGAACGCCTTGCATCGCAGTATTCACGCAAGGTGAACGCGCTGCCCACGCAAGAGTCGCGTTGATTTTACACACTGCCCGTGCGACATAGGCCGGATTCGCCTGGACACCGGGGACGTTACGGATTGGGGCAACCAGGCACCGGCCCCATCCCGGAGATTATTGAGATGCCCTTGACCTGGCCGGACATTGCCCTGCTGGCAGTAATGCTGATTTCCGGACTTATGGCGATCATGCGCGGGTTCTCGCGCGAAGTGCTGTCGCTGATGGCGTGGGGAGTGGCGGCGGTTGCCGCGTTTTACGCCATCCTGTCGGAACCGGTACGCGAACAAGCCTCGGCATTCCTGACGCCTTACGTGGGAGACAACGACATCATCGTGACCATCGCGGTAGCCGGCCTGGTCTTCCTGGTGGTGCTCATCGTCTTGTCGATCATCGGGGCGAGAATTTCCGATGCGCTGCTTGAAACCGGCGTTGGCCCGATCGACCGCACGGTCGGCTTCTTCTATGGATTGTTCCGCGGACTGGTGCTGATGATGGCAGTATTCATCTTCTATGTGTGGCTGGTTCCTCGCGACAAGATTGACAGCGCCGTGCGGGATGCCATGCTGTTGCCCATGATGACATCGGCTTCGAGCTTCACCGTGAACACTCTGCTGACCGTGGGGCTGATGACGCCGGACCTTGCCGATGACCTGCAATCAAAGATCGGCAACCCGTCCACGCTGAGTGCGCGCGGCGATGCCGAGGCACTGCCCGGTGGCGGGCAAGCCAACCAGTCAGACACCGATACCGGGTACCGGTCGAACCAGCGCAACACGCTGGACCAGATCATCGAGAGCACGCAGGGCGCACAATAGGCAATGGCCCTTGACGGGATGAAAAGCATGGACAGGCGCTGATGACAGACAGAACGATTTCGGATTTCGACCTGGACATGGATGGCGACACTCTTCGCGAGGAGTGCGGCGTGTTTGGCGTTTTCGGGCACGATGACGCAGCAGCGCTGACCGCGCTGGGCCTGCACGCCCTGCAGCACCGTGGCCAGGAAGCATGCGGCATCGTGTCGTTTGACGGCAAGCGCTTCCAGTCGGAACGGCGCATCGGGCTGGTTGGCGACGCCTTCTCCAAGACGTCGACGATGGAACGGCTGCGCGGCCGCTCGGCAGTCGGCCACACCCGGTATTCGACCACCGGCGAACAGATGATCCGCAACGTGCAGCCGATGTTCGCCGAACTGTCCACCGGCGGCTTCGCGGTGGCGCACAATGGCAACATCACCAATGGACTGGCGCTGCGCAAGAAGCTGGTGGCCGAAGGGGCGATCTGCCAGTCGACCTCGGATACGGAAGCGGTGCTGCACCTGGTGTCGCGCTCGCGCCAGCGGCAACTGGTTGACCGCTTCATCGATGCCATCAAGGCGCTGGAAGGTGCCTACTCGCTGGTCTGCCTGACCGCCAAGAAGATGATCGGCGCGCGCGATCCGCTGGGCATCCGGCCGCTGGTGCTGGGTGAACTGAACGGCAGCTACATCCTGTCGAGTGAAACCTGTGCGCTGGACATCATCGGGGCGCGCTTCGTGCGCGAGATCGAGAACGGCGAAGTCGTCGTCATCACCGAAAAGGGCGTCGAATCCATCAAGCCGTTCCCGGCCTGCACGGCGCGGCCCTGCATTTTCGAATACATCTACTTCTCGCGCCCTGACAGCATCATCGGCGGGCGCTCGGTCTATCAGGTCCGCAAGGAGATGGGGCGGCAACTGGCGCACGAAGCAACCGTGGATATCGATGTCGTGATCCCCGTGCCGGACAGCGGCGTGCCGGCAGCCCTTGGCTTTGCGCAGGAAGCGGGCGTGCCGTTCGAACTGGGCATCATCCGCAACCACTATGTGGGCCGCACCTTCATTGAGCCGACGCAACAGATCCGCGCGCTCGGCGTCAAGCTGAAGCACAACGCCAACCGTGCCGTCATCGAGGGCAAGCGCATCATGCTGGTGGACGATTCAATCGTGCGCGGCACCACCTCGGTCAAGATCGTACAGATGATGTACGAAGCAGGTGCCAAGGAAGTGCACATGGCAATCGCGTCGCCGCCGATAACCCATCCGGACTTCTACGGCATTGACACGCCGGAACAGAAAGCCTTGCTGGCGGCCACCCATACCCTGGAAGAAATGACCGTCTACATCGGCGTGAAATCACTAACGTTCCTGTCGGTTGACGGAATCTACCGGGCAGCGGGGTTCGATGGCCGCGACAACGCGCATCCGCAGTTCACCGATCACTGTTTCACCGGTGACTATCCAACACCGCTGACCGACTACAACGAAGGCGGCAACCCGCACCAGCTTTCGCTGCTGGCCGAAGCCAGCTGAACCTGACACCCCCGTGCAGGCCCTACTGGCCGGCCGGCCCTGCCTGGAACCGCTTCTGTGATGACAAAACACCTCGACGGACGAGTGGCGCTGGTCACCGGCGCGTCCCGCGGCATTGGCCATGCCATGGCGCTTGAACTGGCCCGCGCCGGCGCGCACGTGATTGCCGTGGCCCGCACCACCGGCGCACTTGAAGAACTCGACGACGAGATCAAGGCGGCGGGCGGCTCTGCCACGCTGGTGCCGCTGGACCTGAAGGATTTTGCGGCCATCGACCGGATGGGGACGCCGCTGGCTGAGCGCTGGGGCAAGCTGGACATACTGTTTGCCAATGCCGGGATGCTCGGCTCACTGACGCCGCTGGTCAACCTGAAGCCAAACACCTTTGAAGACGTGATGGCCGTCAACGTGACGGCGAATTACCGGTTGATCCGATCGCTGGAACCGTTGCTGAAATCATCCACTCATGGCCGGGCGGTGTTCATGAGTTCTGGTGCTGCCCACAAGGCGCGAGCCTACTGGGGTGCGTATGCGGTGTCCAAGGCAGCGGTTGAAATGCTGGCGCGGACATGGGCCTGCGAAGCGGCAACCACGAACCTGCGGGTGAACGTGCTCAACCCCGGCCCGGTTGCCACACGCATGCGCCGGCAAGCGATGCCGGGGGAGGACCAGTCCACGCTGCCCTCGCCTGCCGACGTGGCGGCCGCTGCATTGCCGCTGTTTTCCGAGCGGACGGACAGCAATGGCGAGGTTTATGATTTCCGCGATGGAACGCTGACGCCACGGGGAGTGACGGCATGAGCGATGAAATTGCCCGGATCATAGCGGATGCGCGCACCAAGGGTGCGAAGCTGGCCGACTATCCTGGCCCTGCCCCTGCCAACGAGCACGAAGCATTTGCATTGCAGTGCAAGGCAGCACGGCTGACCGGCTGGCACCAGACCGGCTGGAAGATCGGTTGTACCAGCGAGATGGCACAGAAAATGCTGCGGACCGACAGCCCGTTTCCCGGACCGGTCTATGCCGAACGTACGGTGGAGAACGGCGGCATG
>CAYMJJ010000017.1:0-34576 GCA_964390445.1 uncultured Anderseniella sp. | reverse complement strand
GCTGGCCCGCGCCGGCACCACCGCACAGACCGTGCTGTTTGTGCCCGCCGCCAATTCGCACGCGTTCGCGCCGGGCACCCGGCTGGAGTCGTGCCGCTTCGTGGTGGCAGGTTGCGCACCTTCCGGAACGGCCGGCGAACGGCTTGCAGGTGATGCAACGCAACCCCACCCGCTGTTTGGCAACCCGGTTACCGGCCATTATGTTGCAGTCGACTGGGCCCAATCGCTGCCGGGCGGAACCACGTTGATCCGGGCCGCAAACTGACCGTTCTACCGGCGTGCCCGGATCCTTGAAAATTGTCGGCAATTTTTGGCGTTCCTGACAAGCTCGCCATAACCACCCGCGACGGATTAACCGTTTGGGTTTACCGCGTTAACTTCTGCGCCACAGGTAACGGTTAAGGTCGCTTTGTCAGACGCGAATTCCGCGGGACGGCGACCTCCTCCCCAGGAGAAAGAGCCCGCGGATAGTCTTGCCGTACTGCTACACACGGCAAGATGATCTCGGAGGGGCGGTTACCGGGTGCACGGTGCCGCCTCTCCACCTTCGCGCCAGCAGTCACTTGAAGGCATTGGCGATGACAACGCGGCAAAACCGGCCAGGCCAATGCCTGCCGGCGAACACCAGATCATCCAGAACCGGGAATGTGGGTCAACCGCGCGAGCAACGGCCTCCGGGCCGCGAGCGGCGTGGCGAAACAACAGCGCTGCTGCCATGACAGGTGATGACGATCTCGCCATTGGCTGCGCAAATGCTGGACTGGAACATCACTGGCTGATCAGCGAGCACCCTGGCCCTTGCAGGATCGATCTCGAAGGCTGCAACAATCGTGTCGTGAGTCTGGCGGCAACTGCGACGGCCTTCAGCCTCGCGAAGGGTGTCAAAACCGATAATTCTCGCACTGCCGGTTGCATGGTCGAATGACAACCATCCGGCAAACGCCTGCCGGTCTGCCGACCGATCCACGGGATCGACCGAGCCCTGTTCCAGCAGTGCGGTTGCTTCGCCGTCGCCATCACCAGGCAACAGGCCTGACTCCAGCGTGATCACCTCGACCACCACATCCGGGCTGTCATCCAGCACGGCGCCGACTATGGCACGGTCGGCCTTCTTGTGGGTCCAGGTGACGGTCTGCTTGCCGATCACGGTTTCTGCCACGGCACGCACCGGTACGGGTGCAGCGACAGCCGGCGAATTCACATTACCTGCCTGCCAGCCCAGGGCCGGCAGCAAGGCGAGAGAACCTACGGCAAGTGCGGTACGCAGGCGCACACCCGTGATTACCGGCATCGCGAAACCAACGTTCATCGCAATCAGGCCTTCTCTCGCACGACGCGCTTGCCGCTTTCATTGAGCAGCTCGATATTGTTGCGAATGACCGGGTTGTCCGGATCGCCATCATAGGCGGCCAGGAAGTACTTGCGCGCCTTTTTCAGATCACCGCGCAGCAGCTGTGAATAGCCGAGGTTGTTGAGCATCATTGGCGTGCGGCCTACCAGCTTGACGGCCTGTTCGTAGGCGCGGTCTGCCAGGTCAAAGCGGCGCAACCTGTCATAGGAAGCCGCCAGCCCGATCCAGGCTTCAGCATCGCGCGGCGTCACCTCGACAGCCTTGCGGTAGGATTGCTCAGCCAGCCCGAAGCGGCCTTCGCGGAAATCGGTCTTGGCCGAAACCAGCAGATTGTCCGATGCGTGATAAGGTGCCTGGCCCGCATGATGACGCGCCGAAACGACGCCTTGCATGTGGTCGGACGTGGCAGGCGACAAGCTGGCTGCGGCATCGCTGCCCCCGGCAGAAGCGGCAGAAATGCTGGCACCGGCATCGCCCAGGCCCGCTGACGGACCCTGGCTGCAACCAGCTAAAACAAGGCTGGCCAGCCCTGCAAATACAATCGAGAAACGGTTCATTGTGCGCCCTCCCTGACACAGACTCAAGCGACACCATGCCATTGATCCGTAAATCAAAATTCACGGGAAACGTTCAAATCGTAATGATCGGGACGGCAGCATTTTGACTCAATTTGTAAAACCTAAAATTTACTGACGAATGAGTCTTTTTATCCTCACCAACGCTTAACCGCGCCAACAAGGAACGCTGCTTAAAAGCATCTGCCTCATGTAGTTTGTCCGGATCAGGACGGATGCGGTTGGGGAGAACAGCACTATGTCAGAGAACAAGGTACGCCGTGAATGGCGCGAGAAACACCGCACGCGCAATTCCAGTTCGTTGCGTGATGGACTCGGGCCAATGCAGCTCAATTCCAAGGGCAGCCGCGGGCTGGCCCTGGCAGCCATCGCGCTTACCTCTGCCGTGATCGGGGCGACAGTCACGGGCCAGGTGTTCGCCTACAAGATGAGCAAGCTGGACATGACCGCCGTTGCGCCGGTCGAGCAGGCCCCGCCCGCCCTGGAAACAACCACCGTCGTCGTCGCCTCGCGACCGCTGCGCTATGGAGACCGGCTGGACACATCGAACCTGCGCGAGATCGAGTGGACCAGGGGCGCAGAACCCGAAGGCTCCTACACCACTATAGAAGCAATGCTCAGCGAAGGTGGAAAGTCCGGCAACCGGGTTGTGCTGAACGCCATCGAGACTGACGAGCCGGTTCTGTCGAAGAAGGTTACAGGCCCGGGCCAGCGCGCCACGCTGGCGTCGCTGGTTGATCCGGCAAAGCGCGCAATGACCGTTTCAGTCGATGAGATTCTCGGCGTTGCTGGCTTCGTCTTGCCCGGTGACAGGGTCGACGTGATCGTCACGCGCAATGCCAGGTCGGGCGACCCGATGAGCGTTCAATCGGATGTGCTGCTGCAGGACATCAAGGTGCTGGCAATCGACCAGCTTGCCGATGACCGGGTCGAGTCGCCTGCGGTATCGCGCGCGGTGACGCTCGAGGTCGAACCGCAGATGGCGCAGAAACTGGTGCTGGGAGCAACCGTCGGGCGGTTATCGCTGGTCTTGCGCCCGGCAGGTGTCGAGCACAAGGCCAAGGTATCATCGGTGCGGGTGAGCGACCTGTCCGGCGATACCAAGGCGGATCTCAAGACCATCAACATCATTCGCGGCTCGGTGGGCCAGCCGCTTCGCCAGTCTGCCGCTGAAGAGGCGGCAGCCCCGCCTGCCGGCACGCAGTCTACAGCAATCACGCCGACACCGCCGGTGCCGGGCGCGCCGGTCGAATAACGGCGCAACACTGAGAGGGAGGCCCGTACACAGGGTGCCGGAAGTTCAAGCAGGTTGCTTGCCGGCAATTCGGTGGAAGGGTTGAGAGGGAGAACAAACATGTCGATTACCGTGGCACAGCAGTTGCCGGCACAGTGGAAGGACCAGGCCATACGGCTGGTCTGCATGCTGGCCTGCACGATTTGCCTTTGGGCCGCAGGCGCACCGCCTGCCGGCGCTGCCCAGACGTTCAAGCCGGGCTTCAACAAGATCATGACGGTGAAGGTACCGGTCGGGCAGTCGGAAACCATCAAGTCAACATCGGCCATTGCCAACCTGGTGGTGGGCGATCCTGAAACCGCTGATGCATCACCGCTTGGGGCCAGCTCGTTCTATGTGCTGGGACGGCGCATCGGGCGCACCAATCTGTCGCTGTACAATGCAAGCGACGAACTGATGGGCGTGATCAACATCGAGGTGACCTTTGACACATCCGGCCTCAAGGAAGCGCTGCAGGCGGTGCTGCCGGGCGAGGACATCCGCGTCAGAAGCGTCAACGGGCGGGTGCTGCTGCAAGGCACCGTGCGTTCGGCAACCGCTGCTGCACGCGCAGTCCAGCTCGCCAAGGACTTTGCAGGTGACCAGGTCACCAATGCATTGACCGTCGGGGCGAGCCAGCAGGTGCAACTCGAGGTACGCTTCATCGAGGCCAACCGCAATGCCAGCCGCGACCTTGGCGTGAACTACAGCGTGAATGCCGGCGGCATCAGCTTCCAGCCATTCGGGCCGACGCTGGCTTCCAATGCAGGCAGCTCGCCATTTGGCCGGCTGATCGCGGACATGCTGACCGGCGGCGCATCTGCCGACATCATCATCCAGGCCCTGGAGAAGAAGGGGGCAGCGCGCCGTCTGGCCGAACCAAACCTGACCGCGCTGTCGGGCGAGACAGCAAGCTTCCTGGCCGGTGGCGAGTTTCCGATCCCGGTAGCACAGGACAACAACAAGATCTCCGTGGAGTTCAAGAAGTTCGGCGTCAGCCTGTCGTTCACCCCGACGGTGCTGGACAACGGGCTGATCAACCTGACCATCGAACCGGAAGTCAGCGAACTGGATTTCTCGCGCACCATCGTCACCAGCGCGATCCAGATCCCCAGCCTGACGGTGCGCCGCACCAAGACCACCGTGGAGTTGCGCAACGGCCAGAGCATCTCGATTGCCGGGTTGCTTCAGACCTTCCATTCGCGCAATGCCGACCAGATTCCGTGGCTGGGTGACGTACCGGTGCTTGGCAGCCTGTTCCGCTCGTCCGGTTTTCAGAAGCAGGAGACCGACCTGCTGGTGATCATCACGCCGCGTCTGGCCAAGCCGGTCGATCCGACCCACCGCATTCCCACGCCGCTCGACCAGACCGCCGGCTCAAACGACGCCGAGCTGTTCCTCGAAGGCAAGGTCGAGATCAGCCGCAACCAGCAATCATTCATTGAAAATGGCGGACACGTCACGGGCCCCTATGGCCACCTGATCGACCTGCCGGGAGGATCCAATGCAGCCGTCTACAAGTAAGCATCGCAACCCCGCCTTCACGGTCTGCGCGCTGGCCTTGGCGCTGGTGCTTGGCGCGTGCAACCAGCACAGCCATCTGGGGCATTCCGACAAGATTTCGCCTGCCGCCGGTGATGCGGTACATGCCGCAACGGTGATGCAGACGGTAGACCCGTGGCCGGACAATGTGCTCGACACCGACCTGACGATGGATGGTGAACTGGCTGTCAAGCGCGCCAACGACTACAAGGCCGGCAACACCAAGCCGCTGGAAGGACAACGCACCACCGACAACTAGAGCAACAGCCGTCCAAACTGAACGGCTAAAGTTGCGCTAGCGCTTTGAAAACGAGCATCTTTATTCGATCAGCTGATTCAATCTGATCGAATGATGCTCTAGTGACAGAACCCATTGTTCTGTCCCTGGCACGTGATGGCTTGGGCTTTGCAGCAGAATGGCCTAGAACGGGCCAAGCCATTGCATAGCCCGAAAGCCTGACCGCATGCGCCCCGAGCACTACTGGACAGACATGGACACGGCCGCCGTTGCAGCGGCAGACACCAGTGCGTGGATTGCCGTGTTGCCGGTTGCCGCCACCGAACAGCACGGGCCCCACCTGCCCGCTTCCACCGATGCAGACATTGCCCGCGCCATGGTGGCTGCCACCATTGCAGCCTTGCCAAGCGAGTTGACCGTGACCTTCCTGCCGGTGGAAGAGGTTGGCTGGTCCGCCGAACACGGCGCGTCTCCCGGTACCGTTTCAGCCCAGCCCGGCGCTCTGGCCGACAGGTGGATGGCAATCGCGCGCGACGTGCACGCGCTGGGCATCAACAAGCTGGTGCTGGTCAGCTCGCACGGCGGCAACACGCCGGTTGCCGATATCGTCATACTGCGTGCCCGGGCAGAGCTTGGTTTGCTGTGCGTGGCAACCGCTTGGTCGCGTTTCGGCTATCCGCCAGGTCTGTTCAGCGACGAAGAAGTGCGGTTCGGCATGCACGGCGGCGACATCGAGACCTCGATCATGCTGGCCCACCGGCCAGACGCGGTAGCGATGGACAAGGCGCAGGATTTCGGCTCGCTGCAACAGGTGCTGGCGCGGGACATGACCCACCTGCGCGCCTATGGGCCGCACCGGTTCGGCTGGATGATGCACGACCTCAACGCGCACGGCGTGGCCGGCAATGCGGCAGCGGCCACGGCTGACAAGGGCCGGGCCACCGTCGCCCACCAGTCGGCGGGTTTCATAGAGCTGCTGCACGACGTCGACCGGTTCAAGCCCGCGTGGTGGTGAGTTAGGGTCAGGACCCTAGACACTAAGATACTGGTCGCGGATTTCCGGGTGGCTTTCAAGCTCGGCAAACGAGCCGTCAAACACCGCCGAGCCGCTTTCGATGATCACCGCGCGGTCCGCCACCAGGCGGGCAAAGTGCAGGTTCTGTTCGGACAGGATGACGGTCAGCCCCTTGGACTTGATCTCCAGCAGCGTGTCGGCCATCTGCTCGACGATGACCGGGGCGATGCCTTCGGACGGTTCATCAAGCAGCAGCAGTTTCGGGTTGCCCATCAGCGTGCGCGCGATGGTGAGCATCTGCTGCTCGCCGCCCGACAACTGCTTGCCGCGATTGTTGCGCCGCTCGGCGAGGTTGGGAAACAGCTCGAACAGGTGCTCCACGCTCCACTGCGGATAACCGGCACGCGCAGGCTGGCGGCCGACCTCCAGGTTTTCCATCACTGTCAGGTCGGCGAAGATGCGGCGCTCCTCAGGAACGTAGCCGATACCTGCGCGCGCCACCACATGGGTGGGCCAGCGGGTGATGGCCGCGCCTTCGAAGGTGATGTTGCCACTGGCCGGGCGGACCAACTGCATGATTGAGCGCATGGTGGTGGTCTTGCCGGCACCATTGCGTCCAAGCAGCGCAACGACCTCACCGGCCGCCACGGCAAACGACAGGTCATGCAGGATGTGGGCCTTGCCGTAGTAGGTGTTGATCCGGTCAATCCGGAGCATCGCGTCAGTCATGGGTCTGCCCCTTTTCCTCGACGAACAGCCTGCCGCCGCCAAGATAGACTTCCTGCACCTGCGGATTGTTGCGGATGTCGTTGACGCTGCCATTGGCGATCAGTTCGCCACGGTTGAGCACCATGATGCGGTGGGCGTGGGCAAACACCACGTCCATGTCGTGCTCGGTGAACAGCACCGAGATGCCGCTTGAGGCAACAATGCTGGCGGTGAGCTGCATCAGCCCGACCCGCTCGCGCGGCGCCATGCCGGCGGTCGGTTCGTCCATCAGGAGCAGCTTCGGCTCATGCGCCAGGGCGATGGCCAGTTCCAGCCGCTTGAGGTCGCCGTAGGCCAGGATGGCGGCGGGCCGGCCGGACTGGTCAGCCATGCCCACCAGGTCCAGCAGCTTCAACGCTTCGTCCATATGCAAGCTGGAAGCCCGCACCCAGCCGTTCCAGGTCTGGCCGGCATGCGAGATCAGCGCCATCTGCACGTTTTCCAGCACAGTCATGGAGGCATAGGTCGCGGTGATCTGGAAAGTGCGTCCAACGCCCATGCGCCAGATGCGGCGCGGCGACAGCCCGAGGATGCTCTGACCGTTCAGCAACACTTCGCCTGCATCAGCCTTCAACTGGCCATTGACCATGTTGAAGCAGGTCGTCTTGCCGGCCCCATTGGGACCGATCATCGCCAGCAACTCGCCTTGCTGCAGGTCGAACGTCACGTCGGATACCGCCTTGAGGCCACCGAAGGACTTCGAAAGGTGGCGGACGGACAGCACAGGTTGTTTCATCGTGCCGCCTCCGCGTCGCGTTCAAAACCCATCCTTATGGCAATGCGCCTGATGAAGCCGGCGATGCCTTCGGGTGCGATGATGACGATCCCGACGATGATGAAGCCGAGGATGGCGCGCCAGTAGTCCAGCCGCGAAATCTCGTCTTCCAGCAACCTGAACACGGTGGCACCGACAATCGGCCCGGACAGGGTCTGGACGCCACCGAGCAGCACCATCACCAGCGCATCGACCGAGCGCGGGATGGCGGCTTCATCGGGGAAGATCGAGCCCTTGGAGAACACGTAGACGCCGCCGGCAATGCCCGCAAAGATACCGGCGACGACGAATGCCGCCCACTGGTGGGTTTGCAGGTTGATGCCGATGGACTCGGTGCGGTTGGGGCTGTCACGCCCGCCGCGCAGCGTATAGCCGAACGGCGAGAAGATCATCCGGCGCAGCAGTAATATGCCGCCCCCGCACAGCACCAGCGCCAGGTAGTAGTAGGCGGTCTTGGAGCGGGCCCAGTCGGACGGCCAGATACCCAGAAGGCCATCGTCGCCGCCGGTCAGGTCCTGCCACTGGAACGCCGTTGACCACACGATCTGGGCAGCAGCCAGCGTCAACATGGCCATGTAGACACCCGACAGGCGCACGCAGAACCAGCCGAACACCAGCGCCCCGAGGCCGGCAAACAGTGGTCCTGCCACCAGTGCCATTTCCATCGTACCGCCGAGATACTTCACCATGAAGGCGGCTCCGTAACACCCAAGGCCAAAATAGGCGGCATGGCCAAACGACACCATGCCACCATTGCCCATGATGAAATGCAGGCTGGCGGCAAACAGTGCAAAGATGAAGATGTCAGTTGCCAGCACCAGTGCGAACTCGCTGCTGATCAACGGCAGCACGAGCAGCAACGCCAGCAGGCCCAGCGCAATGGTGCGCATCAGCGCGCTTGCAGGGCGGATGGGTGCCTCGACCATGCCGGCTGCGTGGGCGGCGGCGTCCTGCTTGCCGAACAGGCCATAGGGCCGGATCACCAGCACCACCGCCATCACCACGAAGGCCAGCACAATGGTGGCCTGTGGCAGCACCAGCACACCGAACGCATTCAGCTCGCCGATCAGCAGTGCTGCAACGAACGCGCCGGGGATCGACCCCATGCCGCCGATCACCACCACCACGAAGGCTTCGGCTATGATGGACAGGTCCATCAGCATGTTGACCGACACACGCGGCACCTGCAGCGCACCGCCGAGCCCGGCCAGGAACGAGCCGAGAAAAAACACCGTGGTGAACAGCCACGACTGGTTGACCCCGAGGCTTGCCACCATCTCGCGATCCAGCGTTGCAGCCCGCACCAGGATGCCCCAGCGGGTGCGTGTCAGCAGCAGCCACATCAGCCCCAGCACAATCGGGCCGAGCGCGATCAGCAGCAGGTCATACTCGGGTATCGGCTCGCCAAAGATGCGCACCACGCCATCAAGGCCGGGCGCACGCGGGCCGAAGCGGTCCTCACCGCCGAACATCCACAAGATTGCATCCTGCATGATAAGCACGATGCCGAAGGTTGCCACCAGCTGATACAGTTCCGGCGCATTGTAGATGCGCTTGAGGATAACGATCTCGATCACCGCGCCGACCAGCGCAACGATCAGTGCCGATGCCAGCACAGACCCCCAGAAGCCCAGAATCGAGCCGGGCACGTATTGCACCATCGTGTACGCCAGGTAGGCGCCCAGCATGTAGAACGAGCCGTGGGCAAAATTGACGATCCTCGTCACGCCGAAGATCAGCGACAGTCCGCACGCCACCAGGAACAGCGACGACGCGCTCGACAACCCGGTCAGGAACTGGGCGAAATAGAAACTCATGCGTGCTGCCCCCTGCGGCAATGCGGGTGGATTGGGTCCGAAGCTGTCAGCCGTGCCCTCATGGACAGCAAACATCTGCGGGGGCGGGCGCGGTCGAAACCGCGCCACGCCAGTCAGGTGTGGAAATGCGCTGGCTTATTCGGCCGGGCGCAGCTTGGACACTTCTTCGTCGCTTGGCTGGAAGTCGGCACCATCGGCATAGTACCAGTCGACCATGACGCCCATGCCGTCCTTCACATCAGTCTTGCCGACCCAGGCGCCCATGGTTGCCTGATGATCCTGTGCGCGGAACATGAACGGACCCGACGGCGAAGACGGAATCTCAAGACCCTTGGCTGCTTCGACAAGGCTCTCCGAGTCATACTTTTCGGCCTTGTTCAGCAGTGCCTCAAGCGACTTGACCACGTTGTAGCCGACGATCGAACCGAGCTTCGGTGCTTCACCCCATTTCGCCCTGTAGGCGTCGTAGAAGGCCTTGTGCTCGGGCGTATCAATGTCGCTTGCCGGGTAGCCGGTGACGATCCAGCCCCTGGGCGCTTCATCCTTCAACGGCTCGAGGTACTCCGGTTCGCCAGACAGCAGCGACACCACGGTACGGTTTTCAAAGGTGCCGCGCAGGTTGCCTTCACGCACGAACTGGGCAAGGTCACCACCGAACGTCACGTTGAAGATACCCTCGGGCTTGGCTGCTTCCACCGCGCGCACCACAGGGCCTGCATCGATCTTGAACACTGTAGGCCACTGCTCTTCGACGAATTCCGCGTCAGGCACCAGCTTGGTCAGTTCCTTCTTGAAGGCAGCGACTGCTTCCTTGCCATAGGCATAGTTGGGCGCAACGGTGGCCCACTTCTTGGCACCGGTCTTGGCGGCCTCCCTCGCCAGCATGGCTGCCTGCATGGTGGTCGAGGCGCGCAGGCGGAAGGTGTAGCGGTTACCCGATTGCCAGACGATGGCGTCGGCCAACGGCTCGGCAGCCAGGAAGAACACCTTGTTCTGCTTGGCGAAGTCGGTCACGGCCAGGCCAATGTTGGACAGGAACGTGCCGGTCAGCAGCGTGACACCATCCTTGGAAATCATTTCCTCGGCAATCTTGACGGCTTCACCGGGCTTGCCGGCATCATCGCGGTCGATGAACTCGAGCGGACGGCCCTTTACGCCACCTGCTGCATTGACTTCCTCCAGTGCGAGCACCCAGCCCTTCTTGTAGGGATCAAGGAACGCCGGCATGCGGGAATAGGAATTGATCTCGCCGATCTTGATCGGTTCGGCGGCCTGCACGGCAAGCGCCGTGATGCCAACCGCAGCGGCAACAAGCGCCCCTGCCAAATATCTGAACAGTTTCATCCGTCTCCCTTTCTACTGATACGGCAGGCCGGATGGCCGGCCCGTTCCTCACTACTCAGGCAGCACCTCGCGCCTGCTCTTCCGCGTCGAGCATTCGCTGAATGCGCGCACGATAGACGTTCGGCCCCTTGTCGCACGCCAGCCGGACCGGGCGGTGATGCGGGGCCTTCAATTCTTCAAGCTGGATGACCTCGAGGATTTCCTTGTCCTCGGCGAACGCCACCCGGAACATCGCGTCCATCTGCTGCGATACCGCTTCGTCATCGGTGGCGATATTGCGCAGGTGCATCCAGCGGTCGATGGTGTTGGTGTCGTCGACCGGCGTCAACAGGTGTATCGCGAACACGCGCACCCCTTCATCGCGGCGATCCTCGGGCAGGTTCAGTGCAGCATCGGCACTGCCGAAATCGATCACGGCGATCGAGGGCATGTGCAGGTAGTAGTAGTGCCAGCGATCGACATTGCCAGTGAAGCCGCCGAACTTCTGGAAGAAGCCGACCGGTGGGGCGTTCCTGATCCAGCGCCACGCCACGATGACGTCGCCTTCCACCTCGGCATGGACCGGCACGTCCTCAGACGAGGCGTTGCCCAGCGTGGTCGGGTGCACGAAGCTGACGTGCGCCGGGTCGACCAGGTTTTCCGCCACGTTGAGGTAGTGCGACTTCAAATGCAGCGCGTCGCCCTGGTGGGCGTGCCATGACGCATCGGAAAACTCCGGCATGGTGAAGATGGTGGACGGGTTGGCGCGGGCCGGATCCCCCATCCATATCCAGACGATGTCGTTGCGCTGCTCGACCGGATAGGCGTGCACCGAACAGTTCGGCACATTGTCCTGGCCGGGCGCACGCACGCAATCTCCTTCGGCGTTGAAGGTCAGGCCGTGATAGCCACACTGGATGGCATCGCCATCGACAAGGCGGCCCATGCTCAGCGGCAACATGCGGTGCGGGCAGCGGTCTTGCAGGGCGGCCACGGTGCCGTCGCCCTTGCGGTACAGCACGACGTCATCGCCAAGGATGGTGGCGCGCGTCAGACCGGTTCCGATCTCGCTGGCCCAACCGGCAACATACCAGGCGTTCCTGATAAACTTCATGGCAACATCCTTTCCGTTCAGCGCAAACCGTCCTCACCCTTGGCTTCATCCTTGGTCAGCCCGC
The DNA here is from genome assembly GCA_964390445.1 of uncultured Anderseniella sp. Taxonomy (GTDB): domain Bacteria; phylum Pseudomonadota; class Alphaproteobacteria; order Rhizobiales; family Aestuariivirgaceae; genus Anderseniella. The sequence continues at coordinate 22,721 of CAYMJJ010000017.1, read as the reverse complement.
CGACCCGTGGCAGCGGGCGGCCGGAGTCTGTCACGGCAACCGCGACCATGATCTCGTTGGCGCGTGGGGCATCATTTATGCTCACTTCCATGCCGTCGAAATGCGAGCGCACATAGGCCGCGTCCTTGTGGCCCAGCGGCACATCAAGCACCTGGCCCATGCCGCCGCGCTTCTTCGATGACGGCACCAGGGCTGCACCCTTTTCGACCGCCTTGCGCAGTGGCGCGCCGAGCCTGGGGTGCAGGATTGCAGCAGCATGTTCCAGCTCGCCGTTCTCGCCCACCAGCGCCGCCTTGCCATAGCTTTCAGCCTGTGAGGGCGTGATGCCCAGCGCCTCGACGCAACGCGCACCCAGCAGGCCACCCAGTTCCTCGCCGATGGTCATCAGGTCATCGAGGTCGTCCACGTATTTGCCGGCGTGCGGATTCTCGATCACCGCAACGGCACACGCGCGCCGGGTTGGCGGGTCGATCACCTTGCCCATCTCGGTGTGGATTTCATCCACGAACACGGCCAGCTTGCGGATCTTGGCATGCGTCATCTCAGGCCATCCTCTCCCTTGATATCATTCGCCGCCAGCCCTCCCGCCCGATTGTGCACGCGCGCGCCGGTGGTCATTACCAGGATCACCGCAAGCTCGTCCTTGCGCGGGGCATCGCTGATGCCGACCTCGATGGCGTCGAAGTGCGAGCGCACATAAGAGGCGCTGACATGGGTGACCGGTACGTCGAGCCGGGTGCCCGGTCCGCCGACCTTCTTGGTGGACGGCACGATGGCGGTCGAATTCGGAATGTGCTCGCGCATCGAATACCCGCCCGGCGCATGCCACAAGGCGGCGTGCTCGATCTCGCCGTCTTCGCCCACGATTGCACCCTTGCCATAGCCCTCGATGCCGGACGGTTCGACGCCCATAGCCTCGATCAGCTCGGCGGCCATCGCCATGCCAAGCGGCTTCAGGTCCTCCATGAACGGCTGGATGTCCTCGACATACCTGCCGGCAAACGGATTGGCGATCACCTTGATGATGAAGCCGCGCCGGTAGGGCGTTGCCGCAACCGGCCCGCGCTCGTGGAAGATGTCCTCCACACCAATAAGCGACTTGCGTACCTGCACCTCAGCCATGCGTGGCAATTCCCTTCACACTGTGATCAGGCTCGACCCGGACCACGTTTCCATTGAGGCCCAGAGTGGCGGCGATGATCAAGCCCCGTCGTTGAATATCCCGCGCTACCGCCTCGCCCGAGGTCAGCGCGGCAGCGGTTTCCACCGCGTCCAGCGGGCCGACATCGACGGTCACTGGCCGCTCACCAAGATCGCTGTCCGGCGAAAGCTCCGATGCGGGTACGCGCTTGATGCTTGCGTTGCCCGGCAGGTCCACGGCGTTGGCAATCAGGGTTGCGGCCACGTCGGCCTGGGCAGCGGTGCGGGCAAGTACGGTAACGCTGTCGGCAATGCCGAGTGACTGCGACCGGCCACGCCAACCGGAGGTGGCAATGCCGCCTACACCATCGGCTGCCGTCACCGTCACCAGCCCGTTGGCGGAGGCAATCGAGAACCGCTCGCCCGTCGCAAGGTGCAGCGCGATGTCGCCACCATTGTTGACGTAGGCACGGCGCAGGCTTGCAGCCTTCAGCATGGCGGTGAGCATCTCGTCAGCCACGGAACCTGCCACCGCCGCCATGGCTGTCACACGTGCGCGCCAGTGCGGCTTCACCGCAGCCTGCATGCGTTGCGCCACCGGCCCCGCCAGATTGAAGCCATCGCGCGGTATTTCGGTGCGCAACAGGGCCAGTTCCTCGACCAGTTGCTCCAGCAACCCGTCGAACCGCGCCCGCGCCGCCATATAGGCCCGGCGCACCTGTGCACCCTCGCCGTCGCAACCAATGATCAAGTCGATGGGGCCGTGCTGAAGGTGCAAGCGCTTGCCGTCTGGCAAAAGGGCAGCCTGAATGCTCACGATCCGCCCTCCTTGCGCGACCAGCCGAAGTGGCGCTGCTCGGTGGGCCATGGCACGCCCTGCTTTGAGGCAGCTTCCTTCTGGCCAGCCAGCACGTGATCGTTCTGGATCGCCTTCTTGCCGGCCCGCGCCTCGTCAAGCCGCATGACGTGCTTCATGTGGCCGCCCAGCGCCTCGTAGTCCTCGCGCCGCATGGTGAACTCGATGGGTGCAACCAGCGCCGGTGTCGGCACGTAACCGAAGGCGTTTTCCGGCAGCAGCGTCACGTCGGACATGATGGTGATGCCTCCACCGGGCCAGACATAAGCCGGTGCGCCACCACATGTGATGCGGGTCAGCGTGTCCTTGACCGAGCGGGTCAGCTTGACAGGGTTTTCGGTCACCCCGGCGCGCAAGGACCCGCCCGCACCGCCCATGAACAGCACCGTGCACAGCGCAGGCTCGCAGTTTTCCTCGATCAGCCGCACCGACTTCATCAGCCGGTCGGGCATGTCCTTCTGCTGCGGCTTCAACTCGTCATCCAATTCGTAGTACGCGAACTGCTCGCCGGTGGTGGACACCATCAGCAGCGACTGGCCTGCCTTAGCCACCTTGGTGTCGAAGTCGCCCAGGATGGTGAGCGGGTCATCGACATTGGTGCCGCCCCATCCGGTGCCCGGGTCGGCCACCTGGAAGTAGCGCCCCGGCGTTGAGCGACGTCCCTTGATCTTGATGCCGGTCGGTTGCCAGCCGAGCACCTTGCCGGCCTGGTGCTCGGAAATGACGCCGGTGATGTGGTCATCGACCACAACCACCTCATCGACCAAACCCTGCCACTGCGAAGCGAACATGCCCACGGTGGCTGATCCGCAGCCCACCCGCATGCGCTCTTCCGGGGTGCCGTTGACAATGGGCGGCTTGCCTGCCTCGATCACCACGATGGAGCCATCATCAATGGTCACTTCCACCGCCTTGCCGTTGCAAAGGTCGAGCAGGGCCGCACAGGTGACGCGGCCTTCCTTCTTGCCGCCCCCGGTCAGGTGATGCACGCCGCCAAGCGACAGCATCTGCGAGCCATATTCCGCCGTGGTGACATGGCCGATCGGCTCGCCGTCGACGCGCACCAGGCTGCGCTCGGGCCCAAGGTGGCGGTCGGTATCGATCTTCACCTTGACGCCGCAGTACGAGAAAATGCCTTCGGTCACCACGGTGATCATGTCGATGCCGTCGACCTCACGCGAAACTATGAATGGCGCGGGCTTGTAATCCGGGTAGGTTGTGCCGGCACCAATGGCGGTGATGAAGCTGTCATCGGGGTTGATGATCTCGCCGTCCCAGTCTGTGCCGCGATCGAGGAAGGGCACCAGTTCGCCGCCTTCGGCGCGTGCCTTTTCAATAACAATCAGCGGATCGACGCGGACGAGGTTGCCGTCGTCGTTGGCATACCGGTCGCACGCCCCCGACCGGCCTGGCGCGATGTAGCACATCACCGGGCAGGCATCGCAGCGGATCTTGTCGCCCTGGCGTGCAGGTTCAGCCATCGCCCTGCTCCTTTGCGCGGATTGCCGCCAGCACCTTGTCGGGCGTGGCCGGCAGGTGGCGCACACAGGCCCCCGTGGCATCGCGAATGGCGTTGAGGATGGCAGGGGCCGTCGGGATCAGCACATGCTCGCCCAGCCCCTTGGCGCCGTATGGCCCGTGCGGGTCCGGCACCTCGATGATGATCGACCTCACCTGCGGCATGTCGCCGAAGGTGGGGATCAGGTAATCGTGCAGGTTCTCGGTGCGGCCGGGGATATAGTCTTCCATCAGCGCCAAGCCGATGCCTTGTGCTGCACCACCCTCGATCTGGCCCTCGACCAGCAGCGGGTTGATGGCCCGGCCCACGTCATGGGCGGCGGTCAGCCGGTCAAGCTTCACCGTGCCGAGCCTTGTATCCACCGTCAGTTCCATCAGGTGTGCGCCATAGCCAAACACCGCATAAGGCGCGCCCTGGCCATTTTCATCCAGCGGCGAAGTGGGCGGGTCATAGGTCTCGACGGAGGTAAACACGTAGCCTTCAGCATCGGGCGCGAGACCGGACAGGTCGATGCGGCGCTCGCCCTTGCCATCGGCCAGCAGCAATGCACCCGGTGCCAGCGTGATGCCCGCATCAACGGCGACGTTGGCGTGACGCAGCAGTTGCTCGCGCAGGGCTTCACCGGCAAGCCGTGTCGCGTTGCCGGACACGAACGTCTGTCGCGAAGCCGACGTCTTGCCGGCATCGGGCGTGATCGACGTATCGCCGGATTTGAGCCGGATGGCATCAGCAGGTACGCCCAGCGCGTCCGCGAGCACCTGCACCATCACCGTGCTGGCACCCTGGCCGATGTCCATCGCGCCCTGGTGCAGCCAAACCGTGCCGGCAGCATCAATGCCCACCTTCATGGTGGACGGGTTGGGCAGCGAGGTGTTGCCGCAGCCATACCAGCAGGTACCAAGGCCTGCGCCCTTCTTCAGGTGGTTGCCAGTGGCGTTGAACTGTTGCGCGCGCCGGCGCGCCTGAGCGTAAGGTTCACGCAGCGCTTTGAGGCATTCCTTGATGCCAACGCCCGAGGCAAACACCTGGCCCGTGGCCGTTGGCAGGCCGTCGTCCAGGGCGTTGATGAGCCGGAACTCCAGCCGGTCGATGCCAGCCATGTCGGCAAGCTCATCGAACACACATTCCTGCGCCACCGCCGATTGCGGCACGCCGAAGCCCCGGAACGCCCCGGATGGCGGGCAGTGGGTATGCACCGCCACGGACCGCGCCCGGTAGTTTTCGATATGGAACGGGCCTGAAGCATGTACCGGCACCCGGTTGGCCACGGTCGGACCCCAGCTTGCATAGGCACCAGTGTTGAATACCCCGTGAAAGTCGAACCCGGTCAGCCGGCCTTGTGCGTCGCAACCAGCCTTGAGCGTGATCTGGCTGGGGTGGCGCTTGGTGGTGGAGCGCATCGACTCCTGGCGGGTGTAAACTATGCCGCAGGGCCGGCCCAGCTTCCAGGCCGCCAGCGCAATATAGGGCTGCATGGACAGGTCCAGCTTGGAACCAAACCCGCCACCGCACGCCGACGGCACGATTCGCACCTGCGCGCGGGGCAGATCCATGATCGCCGCCACGGCCTCACTGTCCATGTGCGGGGCCTGGGTCGAGCCGTGAATGACGATGGTGTCGCCATCGCGCACCGCCCAGCCAGCTTCCGGCTCGATGTAGGCATGCTCGATGAACGGGGTGGAGTACTCCCGCTCGATCGTGTGGGTGGCACGGGCCAGCCCGTCCTCGGCGTTGCCCTTCTGCACGAGACCGCGCACCATCACGTTGCCTGAGCGCGCCTGGTGTAGCAGGGCGGCACCTTCTGCCGTGGCTTCATCCGGCGTCAGCGCATGGGGCAGTACCTGCCATGTCACGGGGAAATCCGCCATCACCAGGTTTGCGATGGCGGCGCGTTCACCCACCACCATGGCAATTGCCTCACCCCGATGGCGCGCGATGTCCTCGGTAAACACCGGCTGGTCGGCAAAGGGCGCGATGACGCCATGCAGGTTGGTGCCGGGAATGTCCGACGCGGTCATCACCGCCACGAGGCCCCGCCGGGCCTTCAGGAAAGGCTCCGTATCGCCGATCTCGAAGCGGGCATGGTGGTGTGGTGAACGGATCACCTTTACCATCAGCGCATCGGCGGGAATGCTGTCGGCACCGAACGCCTCGCGGCCATCGACCTTCGGCGTACCGTCGACGCGGCGAATCGGCTGGCCGACCGACTTGCCCGGCAGCGACGGCGCGCGCACGGCGTTGGAGCCGGCGGCAAACAGTACCGCATCGATGATCTTGGCGTACCCGGTGCAACGGCATAGCACGCCGCCGAGCGCGTCTTCCACCTGTTGCCGGTCAGGGGCGGGCGTTGCATTGAGCAGTGCTGCCGCGCTCATCAGCATGCCCGGCGTGCAGATACCGCACTGGGCTGCGCCAAACTCGAGAAACGCATCCTGCAGGCGAGTGAGGCGCCCGTCCTTGCCGAGACCTTCCAGCGTGGTGATCTCGCAGCCTTGCATCTGGCCTGCCGCCATCATGCAGGCGCACGCCGGTTCACCATCCACCAGCACCGTGCAGGCGCCGCAGTCGCCCGCGTCGCAGCCGACCTTGGTGGCGGTCAGTCCAAGCTCGGTTCGCAGCACGGCAGTGAGGCGTTCATGGGGGGCAGATTTCAGCGTTGCCGGGGTGCCGTTGACCGAAAAGGTGATGGCGGCCGGGGTTACGTGGCGGTTCATGTTGCCAGCCCTTCGGCAGCCTGCGTCAGCGCGCGGCGCACACCTTCAAGGGCGGCGTCGCGACGGTAGGACGCCGGGGCGCGCACGTCGTCAATCGGTGACAACACGTCGAGGTGGCTCGCAGTGGCAATATCGGCCACAGCTTCGAGCGGCTGCCCCGCGAGTGCTGCTTCCAGCGCAGGCAAGCGTTGTGCGACAGCAGAACACGAGCCGACCGCGATCGCTGCATCGGTGATGCCGCCATCCCTGCCCGCAACAAGTCGCGCGGCCACCATGGCGATGGAAATCACAAGGTAACGCCTTGAACCCAGCTTGAAGAACGATGAATTGCCTGTGGTTGCCGATGCCGGAATTTCGATAGCAGTCATTAGTTCATGCGCACTTCGCGCGGTCTTCCGGTTGCCTTGCAGGAACTCACCAAGCGCCATCGTGCGCCGTCCGGTGCGGCTGGCCAGCTCTACCGTGGCGTCCAGTGCCAACAGCGGGGGCACGCCATCCGCTGCCGGCGAGGCATTGCACAGGTTGCCGGCAAGTGTGGCGCGGTTCTGGATCTGCACCGAGCCGACCTCGCGCGCAGCCTGTTTCAACGCGTTGAATGAACTTGGCAAATCGGCCCTGACAATATCCGTCCAGGTGGTCAGCGCGCCAATGCGCAGGCCGCCATCAGCTGCGTGCGTGATGCCGCGCAAGCCCTCGATGCGGCTGACGTCCAGCAGGGCTGAACGCACAGGGTCTTCACCGAGTGAAGGGTAAACGTCGGTGCCGCCGGCGAGCAACGTCCAGCCTCCGCTGTCGAGAAGCGACACCGCTTCGTCTAGCGAGGTTGGTTGCGCATAGCCGGCCATCACACCTCCGGAAATTCATTTGTGCGCTAATGATATGTCGCAAGTTTTTCAGGAGTCAATCGCCGCGATGGATCGGTCGTGGATTTAATGCAGAAACGAAAAGGCCGGACACACTGGCCCGGCCTTCGCTGAATTCAATTGGCAGTGCCGGTCAGCGCGGCGCCAGGATCATGATCATCTGGCGGCCTTCCATCTTCGGCTCGAACTCCACCTTGGCGACTGCCTCGGTGTCGGCCTTGACCTTCTGAAGCAGGTCGAAACCCAGCTCGGTGTGTGCCATTTCGCGGCCACGGAATCGCATCGTGACCTTAACCTTGTCACCTTCGTCGAAGAACCGGCGCATGGCGCGCATCTTCACGTCATAATCGTGGGTGTCGATACCTGGACGGAGCTTGATCTCCTTGACCTCGATGACCTTCTGCTTCTTGCGAGCCTCATTGGCTTTCTTCTGCAGCTGATACTTGTACTTGCCGTAATCCATCACCTTGCAGACCGGCGGTTCTGCGTTTGGTGATACTTCCACCAGATCAAGACCCGCCTGCGTCGCCAGATCGAGGGCGTCTTCAAGCTTCATCACGCCACGTTTTTCTCCTTCATCATCGATCAGGAGTACGGTGGCGTTGGTAATCGCATCATTGATGCGCGGTCCATCGTCCTTGGGCGGCATCTGCCCGTTCATCGGTCTGCGAATGGTCAAGTCTCCTTGTCTGGCCCCGTTGACCGGATCAATTCCGGGCACTCGAGGTTTGGGGTTCAAATCGTGCGAAATCGCACCTAAACACCATTATCAGATTTTGCAAGCAATGTTGAGAGGGTGAAACGGTGGCTGACCAGTCAAATACGCCGATGCAGGTGCCACATATCCACACCATGCCCGATGGTACCGCCATCGCTTACCTTCAGGACGGGGCAGCACCCGGCACCACGCAGGCCTGCGGCACGTTCTGGCTGGGCGGGTTCAAGTCGGACATGCGCGGCACCAAGGCCGAGGTGTTGGCCAGCCATGCCACGCGCACCGGCCGGTCGTTCGTCCGGTTTGACTATTCCGGCCATGGCGAAAGCGGCGGGGCGTTCACGGACGGCACCATATCCAGCTGGCTGGACCAGGCACAGGCGGTGTTCGAGGCCCACGCACCGGGCACCCGCGTGCTGGTGGGCTCCAGCATGGGTGGCTGGATTGCCATGCTGCTGGCACGCCGCCTGATCGTGGCCGGACAGGCGCACAGGCTCGGCGGGCTGATCCTGATTGCGCCGGCCACCGACATGACCAGGGACCTGATGTGGGACAAGTACGGCGATGATTTCCGCGACGAGGTGAAGCGGCTGGGCAAGTACGAAAGGCCATCAGAGTATTCGGATGAGCCTTACGTCATCACCCGCGCGCTGATCGAGGACGGCAAGCAGCACCTGATGCTGGACACCGGGTTTGAGGTGCCTTGCCCGGTGCGCATCCTGCAGGGCGAGGACGACCCGGACGTGCCGTGGCAGCACGGCATGAAGGTGTACCATTCGTTGCGCGGCGATGACGTAAGCTTCGGCCTGATCAAGCACGGCGACCACCGGCTGTCTACCGGCCGTGACCTCGCCCGGCTGGTGGAGACGGCTGACGCGCTGTGCGCCAAGGCAGATGAGAGAGCCTAGGCCAGCGCCTTTAGCCCTTCGCGATAGGTCGGATACCTGAACCGGTAGCCGAGTTCACCCTTCACCCGGGCGTTCGAAACGCGTTTGGAATCAGCGTAGAAACTTCGCGCCATTGGTGACAGCTCCGCCTCTTCAAACGGGATTTCAGGTGGCGGTGCCATGCCGATCAGGTCTGCCGCCCATTCGACCACCTCCTGCGGCGGGGCCGGCTCATCATCACAGACGTTGTAGGCGGCACCGGGATCGACATGCGCCATTGAGGCGCGCAAAATGCCCGCGATGTCCTCGACATGGATGCGCGAGAACACCTGGCCCGGCTTGATGATGCGCTTGGCGGTGCCATTGCGCAGGCTCTCGATCTGGTTGCGGCCGGGCCCGTAAATACCGGCCAACCGGAACAGATGCACCGGCAAGTCAAATGCGACATGCATGCCGAGCCACGCATTTTCGGCCTCAAGGCGCGCCTGCCCGCGCGTGCCGGACGGCTCCAGCGGGGTGTGTTCGTCGACCCAGCCGCCATCGGTATTGCCATAAACGCCCGTGGTCGACAGGTAGCCGAACCACGCCAGGTTGCCCGCATGGGCTGCAAGATCATCGCCCATCAGCCGCAGCACCGGGTCTCCGTGCTCGCCGGGGGCGATGGAATGCAGGATGTGCGTAACGCCATCCAGCAACGAGGGGTCAATCGGCGCCGTACCACCGAACTGCACCGCCCGGTAGCCGGCAGCGGTGATCTCGTCACAACCCAGCGGCGACCGGCTGGTACCGGTGATCGTCCATTCACCCTTCGGCAACTGGCGGGCAAGTTCGCGCGCGCAATAGCCGAAGCCGAAGCAGAACAGGTGCTTCTTGTTCTCAGTCACGCCATTCCCTCAACACATCCGCATCATGTTCACGTTGCTCGCGTTCATCTCGCAAGGCCGCGAACGCATCTTCCGGCAACAGCCGGGACAATGCCCACACGGCCATTGCCCGCACCAGCGCAGAGGCATCATCAAGGCTCTTGCGCGCACAATCAACGAGTGATGCATCGCCGGAGTTGCCAATCGCGATCAGCACATTGCGCACGAAACGGTCACGGCCAATCCGTTTGACCGGCGAGCCTGCGAACAATTTCCGGAACGCCGCGTCGTCCAGCACAGCCAGGCTGGCGAGCGATGGCGACACCAGGTCAGGGCGCGGTGCAAGCTTCAGTTCACGGGCGGTTGCGGCAAACTTGTTCCACGGGCACACCGCGAGGCAATCATCGCAGCCATAGATGCGGTTGCCCATCGGCTGGCGGAACTCTGCCGCTATGTGACCCTTGTGCTCGATGGTCAGGTAGGAAATGCAACGCCGCGCATCGAGCCGGTGAGGTGCGGGAAAGGCCTCTGTCGGACATACGTCGAGGCAGGCACGGCAGGAGCCGCAATGGTCCTGTTCGGGTGCATCAGGGATCAGCTCTGCGGCGGACAGGATGGTGCCGATGAAGAACCACGAGCCAAGCTCGCGCGAGACGAGGTTGGTATGCTTGCCCTGCCAGCCAAGGCCCGCCTGTTCGCCGAGCGGCTTTTCCATCAAGGGTGCTGTATCAACAAACACCTTCACGTCTTGTCCGGTGCGCACGGCCAACCATCCGGCGAGGTCCTTCAGCTTGCCCTTGATCACGTCGTGATAGTCACGGTTCAGCGCATAGACCGAAATGACCCCGGCAGATGTATCGGCCAGCCGGGCGACAGGATCGAACGGCGGGGTGTAGTTCATTGCCAGCACGATGGCAGTGCGGGCCTGTGGCCACATTGCGTCCGGGCTGCGGCGGCGGTCTGCAGTTGTCTGCAGCCAGTCCATGCTGGCGTGAAAGCCATCTGCCACGGCCTCGTCAAGCCGGTCGCCGACATGCGCGCCCAGCCGGGCGCGCGCGATGCGCGTGGCGGAGAAGCCCAGCTCGCTGGCGCGTGTCCTCAAGCGGTTTTCGAGGGTGGCCGTCATGCGGGCCAGTGTATCAGAAATCCAGCTCCGCGTAGTCCGATGCCGGCACCAGACCGCGCACGTGGTCGGCCAGCAACGGGCGGAACGAGGGCCGCGATTTTATGCGCTGGTACCAGGCCTTCGCGTCGGGCACGTCATCCCAGACGATGTCGCCGGTGAAGTCTGCAACGGACAGATGACTGGCGGCAGCCAGGTCTGCCACGGTCAGCACGTTGCCAGCCAGCAGGTTGTGGGTGCTGGTCAGGCTGTCGATGTAGGCGAGGTGCTGCTTCAGGGCGGCAATGGCGGCGCGCACGCGGTTCATGTTGGGTGCCCCGCCACCTTGCGCTGCCGGCACAAACCGCTTAACCACCTTCTCCATCAGCAGCGGCGAGGTGACCTCGTGGTGGAACTTGCCGTCGAACCAGGCTACCAGCCGGCGCACCTCGGCGCGCTGTTCGGCACCCGTGCCCCACAGTGCAGCGGCGCCGGCACCACGGGTTTCATCGAGGTGCGGGCCGACCGCCTCGACACCGGCGGCGACGGTACCGTCGTCATCAATCAATACTGGTAGCGTACCGGCGGGGTTGAGGATCATGAAATCCTCGCGCGCCTCCCAGGGGCGTTCTTCGAGCAATTCAGCCGCCAGCCCCATCTCCGACAGGGTAAGCCTGATGCGGCGGCAAAACGGATCGAGGGGAAAATGCAGCAGACGAACCATAGTGAAATTACCAATCAGTCTGATAAGACCTTGCGAAATAACCGCCGGCAGGGCGATTCGTGCAAGCGGGACTGTTATGTCATTAGCGCCGAGTTGTGGCGACAACTGGATTCGCGGAGCGGACTGCGAGGGTAAATCATGTTCCTGGAACAAATCATCGTCCTGGCGCTCATTCAGGGCATCACGGAATTCCTGCCGATTTCCTCGTCGGGCCACCTCATCCTGGTGCCCGCGCTGACTGGCTGGCCAGACCAGGGGCTGATCGTCGACGTGATGGTGCACATGGGCTCGTTCCTGGCGGTGCTGGCGTACTTCTGGCGCGACGTGCTGAACCTGGCTGTGGGTGGACTGAACCTGATGCGCGGGCGGATGACGGATCACGGCCGAATGGCGCTGCTCATCCTGCTCGCCACCATCCCGGCGGTTGCGTTCGGGTTGTTCGTCAAGAAGACAGGGTTGATCGACGCGGTGCGCGGGCCGGAAATCGTTGCCTGGAACGCCATCATCTTCGGGCTGCTCATGTACTTTGCCGACCGCTTCGGCAGCATGTACAAGAAGATGGAACACATGACATTCAGCAGCGCCATCATCATAGGCATTGCGCAGGCGATTGCCATCATTCCCGGCACCAGCCGGTCCGGCATCACCATGACGGCCGCCCGGGCGCTGGGCTTTGAACGGCCCGAGGCGGCGCGGTTCTCGTTCCTGCTGGGCATTCCGGCCATTGCAGGCGCGGGCATCCTGGTGCTGGGCGAAGCGATGTCGGAAGGCGTGCCTATTTCCTGGGATGCTGTCCTGACCGGTGTGCTGACGTTCTTTACCGCACTTGCGGCAATCGCCTTCCTGATGGCCATCGTCAAGCGCTACTCGCTGACCAGCTTCGTGATCTACCGGCTACTGCTGGGCGTGTTGCTGCTGTACCTGGTCCACACAGGCTTCTTCGCGGCTGCGGCCTGAGCCGCTCACAACTTCAGCCCCGAGAACTGGCCTGAGCGGCGGAAGCGGTACAGGTAGCCGGGCACGATGGCATCAACCGGCTCTGCACACACGCCAAGGCCTTCCAGCGTGCGGCCCTCGCGTACGGCTTCATCCGACACCACATTGTCGGTCTTGAGCAGTTCGACCTGGTCGGCGGTGATCAGCGGAGACGGCAGCAGGCCTGCGATGATGCCTACAGCACGCGCCACTGGAAACGGCAGCGGCACCAGCAGCCGCTTGCGGCCGGTGACCTTGAGCACATACTGCAGCAGTTCGCGGAAAGTCATGACCTCCGGCCCGCCAAGTTCATATGTCTTGCCGGTGGCTTCACCGGCGGCGACCAGCGCGGCAATGGCCTCGGCCACGTCACCAACAAACACCGGCTGGAATTTCGTCACGCCCCCGCCGATCAGTGGCAGCGCGGGCGAAAACCGCGCCATGGCGGCAAACTGGTTGAAGAAGTTGTCCTCGGGACCGAACACGATGGATGGCCGCACGATGATGGCGCCGGGAAACTCGCGCGCGGCATTGGCTTCGCCTTCGGCCTTGGTGCGGGCATAGGCCGAACCTGACTCATCATCGGCACCAATGGCCGACATCTGGATGAACTGGCTGGCACCGCCCTCGCGCGCGGCGCGGGCTGCCACGGCGGCACCGTCGGCATGCAGCGTCGAGAAGGTCTGTGCACCGGCTGAATACAGCACGCCCACCAGGTTGATCACGACGTCTGCGCCTTCGCAGGCGGCAACGACCGAGTCCTCGTAGCGCAGGTTGCACTGCACCGGCATGACCTGGCCGGGAAAGCCCATCGGCTGCGTGTGGCCGGCAAGGTCGGGCCGGCGCACGGCAACGCGGACGCGATGTCCGGCTCGCGCCATCGCCCGGGTGACATGGCGGCCGATGAAACCGGAACCGCCTATGATGGTGATCAGCTTGCTGGATGACGTCATCAAAACCCTGCCTCGAATTCCTGTCCGGCCACTCGCCCGCAGGCATTGCATCGCCAGCCGGGGTGAGCCTCGTCTGACAGTGCTTTTAACCGGCCAGTCGCCTGGTTGCAAAGGTGCATTGCCGGGTGCGCGCAAGAAAACCATGGCGGCCGGAATGCAGCCGGCAAACATTTCAGCGCACCGGCCAACTGGCCAGTTGACAAGCAGTATCACACAACTCTATGACACGCCTGCTTGAGCGGCACCGGCCCCTTTTCCTACCATTGGCCGGACGCCCGCCGCATCGGGCCCAGGTGGCGGAATTGGTAGACGCGCTAGCTTCAGGTGCTAGTTTCCGAAAGGAAGTGGAAGTTCGAGTCTTCTCCTGGGCACCATTCTCTCTCAAAATTGCGATCATCTGCTGATGAAGATTGCCTTCGCAGCGCCGCCGCGGCAAGTGCGCTGCGACACCTTCCATTCACGCTCACAACCAGCTGTGATGTTGCCCCAAGCCGCATTCGTGCTATAGCGCGGCTCAAATCACTTGAACGCACACGAGGACGAGCCGGCGGCCATGGCAATCAGAGTACATCAGGGCGACCTGCCCGAAGGGCTGGACTTCGGCACAATGGTGGCGGTTGACACCGAAACCATGGGGCTGGACGCACATCGCGACAAGCTGTGCGTGGTGCAGCTTTCAGCCGGTGACGATGATGCTCACCTGGTGCAGCTTGACCGCTCGACCTATGACGCGCCCAACCTAAAGGCGTTGCTGGAAGACCCGAAGGTCACCAAGATCTTTCATTATGCCCGCTTCGACGTGGGCATGCTGAAGGCCTACCTGAAGGCCGACACCGGCCCGGTCTACTGCACCAAGATCGCCTCAAAGCTGGCGCGCACCTATACCGACCGGCATGGCCTGAAGGACCTGGTGCGGGAAATGCTCGGAGTCGAGATGTCGAAGCAGCAACAGAGCTCCGACTGGGGCACGCCGGTGCTGTCGGACGCCCAGAAGCAGTATGCCGCGCTGGACGTGATATACCTTCACGAACTCAAGATCCGCCTCGACCAGATGCTGCGCCGGGAAGGCCGCATGGAACTGGCCCTGGCGTGTTTCGAATTCCTGCCAACCCGCGCCGCGCTCGATCTGGCCGGGTGGCCGGAAAGCGACATCTTTGCACATTCTTGAGGGGCCGCCGCTTTTTGGCAAGAATTGGCAGGCATGTACCGCAGGCAACAGTGCGCTGATCCGGCTGGCCGCCCGCCAGAATGCTCAGTGGCCAGGGAGCGGCAATGACGACAACGCGTGACGCCAGGCCTGTGATACGACGCAGGCGCCGGGGCCCTGCCATCATGGCCTGGGGCATGCTGGCGCTGGCACTGGCCGTGTTCGGCGTGTTCATGTACCAGGCGTCGGGCTTTGGCGCGAAAGATGAAAGCCTTCTCGGCGACTCTGCCAGCCAGGCTCCTGCTGCCACCGCTGCGACCGAGCCCGGAGCCAAGAGCGAACAGGAACGCTTCGCCATTGCAGGCTCCGAGGTCGGTGGTTTCGACAATGATCAGCAACCCTATTCCATCGCCGCCGTTTCCGCGCGCCAGGATGGCACGACGCCCAACCTGGTGCACATGGACCAGGTCAACGGGGTGCTGCGCCGCAAGGACGGCCGCAAGATGGACGTGACGGCCAATACGGGGCTGTTCGATTCCAGGGACAAATCCCTTGCCCTGGAAGGAAACGTCACCATCGTGCTGCAGGACACATTTACCGCGCACATGAAGACCGCCCAGGTGGACGTGCGCAAGAAATCGCTGCAGTCTGACGCAGACGTGCTCGTAGAGCTTGGCAGCGGACAGATTTTTTCAAAAGGCGTGATGGTTGAAGACAACGGCGAAAGGGTGCTGTTCAAGTCAAGCGTCAGGGCCTCGTTCGAAGATGGCCAGATCAATTCGGCACCTGCCCCGGAAGGTGCTGCGCCAGCCGCCCAGGCCAGCACGTCAACAGGCAAAGGAAACCTGCAACAATGAAGATGCTTACCCGCGCCACCACCCTGTCAGCCGCTCTCATCGCCGCCCACCTGATGGCAGTGCCGGCCCTTGCCCAGACCAACACGGCGAAAGGCAAGGTGGACATCGAGGCCGACCAGATGGAGTTGTTCGAGGCAAGGAACGAGGCGGTATTCCGCGGCAATGTGCGCGCATCGCGGGCAGACATGAAGCTCTGGTCGAACACGCTGCTGGTAAAGTTCAGCAGGGACAATGGCGGCAAGACCGAAGTCACCTCGCTGGAGACCAGTGGTGGCGGCGTCAAGATCGTCACGAAGACGCAGACCATCAATGGCGACTGGATGAAGATGAACGTGAAATCCAACACGGCCGTGGTGGGGGGCGGTGTCACGGTGCAGCAGGGCAGCTCCGTGGTGCGCGGCGACAAGCTCGACGTCAACCTCACAACCAGTGAGTCGAAATTCTCCGGTGGGCGGGTCAAGGGCAGCTTCCTGCCGGAGTGATCACGCCGTCTTGCAGATCGCCTTGGCCGTGGCGGGTTGCAAACTCCTGCAAATTTAATCATACGGCTTCAGCAAATATTAATCCTGTTGAGCGGTAATTCAGTGAAGCGAACCGGCATCTCATCCTTGTGGTCTTCGCTGACAGGCAGGCGCAATGGCGCAGCACAAATGCCGTCAGCACAACACAGGGGCCCGGTGGCTGGCGAAGGCCTTGTGGCAAGTCACTTGCGCAAGACCTACAAGCGCCGGCCAATTACCCGGGATGTCAGCGTATCGGTTCGCCGTGGGGAAGCCGTAGGGTTGCTTGGTCCCAATGGCGCGGGAAAGACGACGGTGTTCTACATGATCACCGGGCTGATTGCCGCTGATTCAGGGACCATAACGCTCGACGGGGCCGATATCACCGACCTGCCCATGTACCAAAGGGCACGGTTGGGCATTGGGTATCTGCCCCAGGAAGCGTCCGTTTTCCGGGCACTTACGGTTGAGGACAATATTCGCGCTGTGCTGGAACTTCATGTGCCAGACCGCAAGGAGCGCGAGCGTAAGTTGCGTGGGTTGTTAGATGAGTTTCAAATTGCACATCTCAAGCATTCGCCGGCTATGGCACTGTCTGGCGGAGAGCGGCGTCGGGTCGAGATCGCCCGGGCACTGGCAGCAAATCCAAGATTCATGCTCCTCGACGAGCCCTTCGCAGGGATTGATCCCATTGCGATCAATGATATTCGCCAGTTGGTGCGACAACTCACCTCTCGGGGACTCGGGGTGCTTATTACGGATCACAACGTCCGTGAGACACTCGAGATCATCGATCGAGCCCTTATCATCCATGAGGGCCACGTCTTAATGGAAGGTACACCACGAGAGATCGTGGCAAACCCGGATGTCAGGCGTCTTTACCTCGGAGAAGGGTTCAGCCTTTAATATCGTCCGCGCTCCGGCCTTTGCCCGCAACAGGGCATATGCCGTCATCAGTAACGCGCGGGGAACGTAGCAGGCATGGCACTCAGCCAGAAATTGCAGATGCGTCAGGGGCAATCCCTGGTGATGACGCCGCAATTGCAGCAGGCAATCAAGCTGCTGCAGATGTCGAATTTCGAGCTGCAGTCGTTCGTCGAGAGCGAGCTCGAGTCCAACCCGCTGCTCGAGCGCGATGAACGCGACGAAGCCGGCCGCGACATGGCGCTGGACAATATGTCCGGCGAGACCAGTGAACAACCAGCCGAACCGCGTGACGTGGCTGACGCGATGTCGGAGCAGACATCGAGCAGTGCCAGCCTGGATGACTTCGATACCGGCCTTGAAAACGTCTATGCCGACGAGGCAACTGCCGACAGGATCAACCGTGATGCCGCCGAACCACCCGGCATGAAGGACTCCGGCTGGCAGTTGTCGTCGTCCAGCGGCGGTGGCGGTGGCAGCTTCGACAACGACATGGCGTTTGATGCCACGCTGGCGTGCGAAGTGACGATGAGCGATCACCTCACGAGCCAGTTGCAACTGGCCGTGGCGGACCCGGCGATGCGGATGATCGGTGCCCATCTGATCGGGCTGGTCAACGAGGCAGGCTATCTTGCCGGTGACATCGAGCAGGTGGCCGAGACGCTGGGAGCGCCGCTGGACCTCGTGGACCAGACACTCGCCATCGTGCAGACGTTCGATCCGCCCGGCATCATGGCGCGCAACCTGAAGGAATGCCTGGCCATCCAACTGCGCGAACAGAACCGCCTCGACCCGGCGATGGAGCTGTTTCTCGAAAACCTCGAACTGCTGGCCCGCCACGACATGGCACGGCTGAGGGCGATTTGCCAGGTCGACATGGACGACCTGAGGGACATGATCTCAGAGGTGCGCGCACTCAACCCCAAGCCAGGCAACCTGTTCGGCACGGTGGT
Source organism: uncultured Anderseniella sp. (assembly GCA_964390445.1). Taxonomy (GTDB): domain Bacteria; phylum Pseudomonadota; class Alphaproteobacteria; order Rhizobiales; family Aestuariivirgaceae; genus Anderseniella. The sequence continues at coordinate 5,029 of CAYMJJ010000017.1, read as the reverse complement.
GGTGCAGCCGGTGGTGCCGGACGTGATCGTCAAGCCGGCGCCCGATGGCAGCTGGGCAGTCGAACTGAACACAGAGACGCTGCCCCGGGTGCTGGTCAACAACCAGTATTACGCCCAGGTTTCCAGCGGTACCACCCGCGACAGCGACAAGCTGTACCTGTCGGAATGCATGTCGAACGCGACCTGGCTGGTGAAGAGCCTGGACCAGCGCGCCCGCACCATCCTGGCCGTGGCACGCGAGATCGTGCGCCAGCAGGATGCCTTCCTGGTGCATGGCGTCGAGCATCTGCGTCCGCTCAACCTCAAGACCGTGGCCGATGCGATCTCGATGCATGAATCGACCATCAGCCGGGTGACCTCGAACAAGTATTTCGAAACCCCTCGCGGCGTGTTCGAACTGAAGTACTTCTTTACCACCGCGATCTCGTCATCGGCAGGTGGGGAAGACCACTCGGCGGAATCCGTGCGTCACAAGATCCGTACCATGATCGACAGCGAAACCGCTGCGGACATCCTGTCGGACGACCAGATCGTCGACCAGCTGTGCGCCGACGGCATTGATATCGCGCGCAGGACCGTTGCCAAGTATCGCGAGGCGATGCACATCCCGTCCTCGATCATCAGACGCCGCGAAAAGCGCATGCGCGAAGCCGGTTGAACCCGGCGCGCAGTGGCTTTCCTGTTGATATCCGCACTGCCGGATCAACTGCGGCAAACGCCAATTGACAATTTCATGTTGTCTCCATAGGGTCCGCGAACTTTCCGGCGGGGCTGCCGGTCAAGGCCACGGGAGACGCATCCGTGATGCGAGGGGCCCAAGCAGGTCCGGGATCAACAGTCAATATTGAAAATGGCAACAAGTTTCGACAGACTCATGTCGAAACTCAAGGTGTGCGTGAAACATGCAGATACAAATAACTGGCAAGAACCTGGATATTGGCGATGCGCTCCGCACCCACGTCGAAACGCGTCTCAATGTCGACGTGGCAAAATACTTCGACGGCATCGTGCGCGCCCACGTGGTGGTCGAAAAGCAGAAGTCCGGATTCGAGTGCGAAATCACGCTGCACCTGACCACCGGGCTGTCGCTGAACGGCCAGGGTGATGCCGGCGACGCACACACTGCCGTCGATACGGCCAGCGGTCACCTTGAAAAGCGCCTGCGCCGCTACAAGCGCCGGCTGAAGAATCACCATCAGTCACGCCGCGAACCGGTGGTGGCTGCATCTGCCGCTTCCTACGTGCTGCAGTCGGGCGATCACGATGAGAGCAACGAGCCGGAAGATCTCAACCCGGTGGTCATTGCCGAATCCACTGCGACCATTGCAGAATTGTCAGTGGGAGAAGCGGTGATGCAACTTGATTTCACCCATGAGCCGTTCGTGCTGTTCAAGAACGGTCGCAATGGCAGCCTGAACGTGGTGTACAAGCGCAAGGACGGAAATGTTGGCTGGGTCGACCCGGGCAGCAAGTAGCTTTTTGTTGTAGCGGCCGTCCCAACCGGGCCTGGTCCGGTTACCTTGGATGGTCAAACCCCCATTGTGAATGGAGCGATCTCCAGTCATGCAGTTGTCAGACATCATCAGCAGCGGTTCGGTGCTGCCCAACCTCAAGTCGACGAGCAAGCGGCAGCTGCTGCAGGAGCTTGCGAGCGAGGGTGCGCGCATCACCGGGCTGGACACGCAGGTCATCTTCGAGGCCTTGCTGCGCCGCGAGAAGCTTGGGTCCACAGGGCTGGGTCACGGGATTGCCATTCCGCATGGCAAGTTTACCGGGCTTGAGCGTGTTTACGGGGTGTTTGCGCGCCTTGCCACGCCGGTAAAGTTCGACTCCGTCGACGACAACCCGGTTGACCTGGTGTTCCTGCTGCTGGCGCCGGAAAGCGCCGGGGCTGACCACCTCAAGGCGCTGGCGCGGATTTCACGGCTGCTGCGGGACTCTGCGGTGGTCGAAAAGCTGCGCGGCACCGACGATGCCGCAGGGCTGTACGCCATTCTTACCGAACCATCGGCCTCAACCTCGCACGCGGCCTGAAGAAAAGACTGCCCCTCCTGAACCGGACGGGCAGTCTGAAATGTGCGTCGGGGTACGTATGCCTGTCAGTGAACGCTGATCGCGGCGAGGTCGTGCTCGAACGCATTTGCGAGTGCTGCTTCACGGCTGTCGGACAACGACATCGGCGTGCCGTCAGCCATGTAGAGGCAGTACAGCGGCTGGCCGGGACGGCTATCGATCTTGTGGCCGGTCATGCGCTCCACATCAGCCGGGCTGACGGTGCGGACGTAGGCCACTTCTCCCAGACCCAGGCTTGCCAGATTGATCTCGCTCTCAGGGACCTGAGGCAGACGGGCAGTCTTGCTGGTATCGGTCATGCTTCTTCTCCTGTCTTTGACAACTGCTGCGGGGACGAATCGTTCCGGGACCTGATCTCGATCTTGCGCACGATGCGCTGGGGTTCAGGCCGCAACAACTCGATCATCAGCAGACCGCTTTCAAGATTTGCGGCCACAACTTCCATGCCCTCGGCCAATACGAACACGCGTCTGAACTGGCGTGCGGCGATGCCACGGTGCAGATATTCCCGGGCATCATCGTCATTCTGCCTGCCGGTTATGACGAGTTCGTTGTCCTCCAGCGTCAAATCGAGTTCATTTGCATTGAACCCGGCAACCGCCAGCGTGATCCGAAGCCGTTCGGCCTCGCCATCATCAACCGGCAGCTTTTCGACGTTGTAAGGCGGATAACCGTCCGTCGAGGTCTTGGATATCCGTTCCAGCATTCTTTCCATCCCGTCGAAACCGACCAGGAATGGCGATGGAAACGCAGTATTGCGCATGACTGACAAGCCCTTGTTCAAGCAGCTCAACTTGTGGACCTACAGCCTTCCGCAGCCCGCTTTGTGCAGCACCGGCGGAACGTTGAACGCCCGTTACAGGTGTCTATATCGGGTTACACAAGCGCCAGTTCAAGGTTTTGGCAGCAATCGCCAGATTGCTTTACCGGCCGGTCTTCAGCACAACGGCTAGGCTTGGCACGGTGGCAGCCTCACCGGGCATCGAGACGTAGGGCGCGGTCTGTTCGGCAAGTGTCACCAGCCCGGCACTTGCCAGCTCATTGACCTTGCGCGATAGGCCCTCGTCCCACAGGGTCGTCTTGACGGTCAGCACGATGCAGCCGCCGGGCCTGCAGATGCGCACCAACTCATCCAGGCCCTCTGGTCCCACATGGCCGGTGGTGAACACCCCCGCCGATACGATGGCGGCAAAGTGGCCGTCAGCAAATGGCAGCGGCTGGCCAAGTGCTGCTTCGTGCAGTCGGGTGTAGATGTTCTTCTGCGCTGCCACGGCCAGCATGCCCGGCGAGATGTCCAGCGCCTCGACCTCATGATAGCCGATGATGCCGAGCCAGTCTCCCACGAGGCCGGTGCCGGCGCCCGCATCGAGCACAGGCCTGCTGCCAGACGGCACGTGGCGGGCAAACAGCGCCAGGCAGATGCTGGGATGGCGGTAACCTGCCCTGGCCATTTCCGCGTCATAGGTTTTCGACCAGTCGTCATACAACCGGGCGATCTCTTCCGGCGACCTGGCGTCGTACACCGCGCCCAGGGAACCGTCGTGTTCGTGATCCGGCATTGTCGGTCTCCGCTGTTGAAATGCATGGTCGCGCTGATGCTAACTAAGGCGCGCGTGCTTGCAAGGGACAAGCACGCATCCGAGGGACAAGCTGCAGCGAGGGCACACCAACATGAGCAACCAGATCGACCCCGAATTACGCATTGCGCTGCAAGCGGTGCCGGAACTTGAAGGCTACACCGGTCCCGTTGAGCGGCTTGGAGGGCTGACAAACCGGGTCTATCGCGTTGGTGGCTATTGCGTGCGATTGCCGGGCGAAGGCACCGAAGAATACATCAACCGGGAGAGCGAGGCAGTCGCCGCTCACGAGGCAGCACGCGCAGGCGTCAGCCCTGAAGTGGTCTACGCAGACGCCGCTTCCGGCGTCATGGTGACACGGTTCATCGAAGGGGCGGTCACCATGAGCCCGGAGAATTTTGCCAGCCGGGCGGGTTCTCCGGCGCGTGCCGGTGAAGCCTTCAAACGACTGCATGGATCGGGCGCAACGTTCCCGTTCCGGTTCGAGCTGTTTGCGATGATCGATGACTATCTCGCCATCCTGTCCGGCAAGGACGTCGCCTTGCCGGGAGGCTACCATGACGTGGTCAAGCAGGCCGGGGGCGTGCGTGCGGCCCTTGAGGCCCACCCGGTTGCGCTAGCTGCCTGCCACTGCGATCCGCTGTGCGAGAACTTTCTCGATACTGGCGAGACCATGTGGATCGTCGACTGGGAATATTCCGGCATGAATGATCCGCTGTGGGACCTGGGTGACCTGTCGGTGGAAGGTGCCTTCAGCGAGGCACAGGACATGGAAATGATGCAGGCCTATTTCGGCCGCGCGCCCAGTGCCGCCGAACATGGCCGCGTGGTCATCCACAAGGCGATGTGCGACCTGCTGTGGACCTTGTGGGGGCTGATCCAGCTGGCCAATGACAATCCGGCCGACGACTTCCAGGCTTATGCAAACACCCGCTTCGCCCGCTGCAAGGCGCTGATGGCAGAACCCGCCTTTGCGGGCCACGTGGAGGCGGTGCGTCTGGGCTGAGCGGCCAGACGCAGAGCTCAGGCAGCAACCTCGAAGCGTGCGCCGGCAAACGCCAGCCGTTCGGCGATTGCCGCTGGCGGTTCGGCATCGCAGACCAGCAGATCAAGCCCGTCGAAGCCACACACCCGCACCAGTGCCGTGCGGGCGAATTTGCTGGCATCGGTAATCACCATTCGCTGCTCGCCACAGCGCAGCACCTGGCGGGCAAATTCGGCCTCTGCCAGGTGATGGTCCATCAAGCCTGCCTCCGGGTCCACTGCCGAAATCGAAATGATGGCGTGCCTGACAGCAAAACTGGAGACGAACTCGATGGCCGATCGCCCGAAGGCGGCACCATTGTCACCGTGCAGTTCACCGCCGGCCATGTAGACGG